>DLVK01000109.1:0-7680 GCA_003444235.1 Rhodospirillaceae bacterium | reverse complement strand
AACGGCAATCTGGTTAGTTTGACCCAGACGTTGCTATCCGTCTTCGGAAGCCGCGTGACGCTGCCAAGAACCGGACTTTTGATGAATAACGGCATCTACTGGTTCGACCCTCGACCGGGCGGCCCCAATTCGTTAGCGCCCGGCAAGAAGGCTCTTTCCAATATGTGCCCGGCAATTGTCGAGCAAAACGGCAAACCCTATTTCGCTATCGGCGCCTCGGGCGGGCGGCGAATTATGCCGGCAGTGTTCCAGGTCCTCTCGATGATTGGTGTCTCCGGAATGTCGCTCGATAATGCCGCGCACCAACCCCGCATCGACGTTTGCGGTGAAGGACGCTGTACGGTCGATCCCGCGCTGGGATCCGAGGTGCGTGACGCCATCGCCGAGCTAATGCCTGTCTTTGACGGCGAACACACGGTCTACCCGCACCTTTATGCTTGCCCCAACGTCGCACTTGCGGACCCGGCAACTGGAGACTTTACCGGTTTCACCCATGTGATGACCCCACCATCGGCGACGGTCGCGGCGTAAGCCTTAGCCTTTGGGAATGACGCCTTTCACCGATCCGTCGGCGAGACCTTGATTTCGTTTGTGGTGTTCCGCATCGACAAGGAGACCGATCTCGAGATTTTCCAGATATGCCTCACCGGCCCTTTCGCCCGGCACACGAACCGGTATTGCCGGGTCGGCGGCAGGCTGAGCGCCAATCCACGCGCAGTATTCCTCCAACCGCTCTTGGAAAGCTTCTAGTCCAATCATCTTTTCCGGATCGATGCAGATAAAATAGTGGCAAATGCCCGATGGCTCGTCGGCTTCGAAAAATTGCGATTTGACGTGCGGTGCGAACGATCCCCCGCTCAAAACACCGCTTAACATATCCACCGCCAATGCGAGGCCGTACCCTTTATGGCCTCCAAACGGCAAAACGAATCCTTGTAGCACAGCGGCCGCGTCGGTCGTGTCCTTACCATCGGGGTCAAGCCCCCAGCCTTCCGGAATCGGCTCGCCCAACTCCGCCGCTCGGCGAATTTTTCCGCGCGACTGAACGCTCAGCGCAAAATCGAGAATGAAATGCTTCCCGTTCTTGCGGGGTGCGGCGTAGCCGATGGGATTGTTTCCAACCACGGTTGCCTTGCCACCGGTCGCTGCCATGGTCAAAGAGCCGTTGGTCCCCGATATCAAAATCATACCTTCGTTGCTGGCCAGCCATCCGAAGCTGGCATTGGCACCAAAGTGGTTGCTGTTCTTCACACTGAGAAAAGCAACGCCGGCTTCCCGCGCCATCTCGATCGCCACTTCCGTTGCCCTCGTCGCAACGGCTGTCCCAACCGTATTGCCACCATCGATGATGGCGAGTGCGGGCGTCTTTTTATCGACGGTAATTTTTCCTTTCGGATCGACACCGCCCACCTGAATGCGGCCAATATAGTGGCTAAGTCGCAAGACTCCGTGGGTCGGGATACCGAGTAAATCGCAAAGGATAAATTGCTCGGCAGCCCGCGCCGCATTCTCCGGCGGCACGCCGTTCCGTTCGAAGGCTTGCACGCAAAGCGACCGGCATTCCTCCGCCGGTACTCGGATCATCTCGGCCATAACGCTACTTCAACGCCTCGGACAGATAGGAATAGTGCACCGGCCGGCCGATGCCGCGCCGGAATCCTTCGAGTTTCAGCACTTGTTCCGGGGTGACGTTGCAGAGGCTTACGTCGGACCCGAAATCCTCAATCATTTGAATGTGCTGAGCCGGAAAAGCGTAGGGATCCGGTTCCAACACACAATGCTCGAACCATTTTTGCTGCGGCAACGCCTGCAAAGCCTGTGGATTCTCCTCGGCCAGCATGTCGATTTCGCTCTGCTCCACGATCACATGGTCGACCCCGATGCCGATCATTTCCTCGACCAGCGAACCCAGATAATCGATGCTGAGCGGCTCTGTAGGCATTTTGCGGCCGAACTCATAGACCACCTTTAGACCGGCCTTTTGCAGAATATCGATCTGTTTCAGCCGATCATCATGCTCCAGTTCCAAATAATTTTCCGACACCTCAAGCATACCGAGGCCGATGCGATCCAAATGCGTAATCAGCTCGTCGACCGCGTTCTGGTGGTATGCCGTCTCGAACAGGATTCCGCCGGCAAAGGGCACGACGTCATAATCACGATAGATGCCGATAATCTTTTCGATCAACGGCGGCGGATAATCGAGCGCATTGATTGCATAAATCTTCGCATAGTCGATGGCGTCCGCTCCGTAATCGAGCAAATCTTTCAAGCCACGCGGCCCGGTCCAACCAAAGTCGCTGGGGCCTACGTCGATCATCGCGGTAACGCCGGTTTTTCGAGGTTTACCCTGACGTCTCGGCGTTTTCAGCCGTTCATAGGTGTAATAGCCCCGCTCATCGGTCGGGGCGTCGGTCGCTTTGTCGCTCATGCGATCCTCCCACGGATTTTATCCATCAGTTCTATTGCAGTTGATCCGCAAGGCCAAGCTTCTCCACGCGCTGCTTTGCTTCCCGGCTCCGATCAACTAGAACAGCCGAATTACCGAATCTGTATCAGAGGCAAACATGAGCACCCCACAACGACCGCTCGAAGGCCTACGCGTCCTCGACATCGCGACTTATATCGCATCGCCTTTTTGCGCAACTTTGATGGCGGAATTCGGCGCAGAAGTCATCAAGGTGGAACTACCCGGCGTCGGCGATCCCTGCCGAAAGCTCGGCACGCCCGACGATTGCGGCGATACGCTGGTTTGGCTCTCGGAAGCTCGCAACAAAAAATCGGTCACGCTCGATCTGCGCCAACCCGCAGGGGCGGAACTCTTTAAAAAACTGGTCTCGAAATGCGACGTGGTCACGGAAAACTTTCAGCCAGGCACGCTGGAACGTTGGAATTTGGGCTGGGAGGTGTTGCACGAGGTAAATCCGAAAATGGTGATGCTTCGTGTTTCCGGATACGGGCAGACAGGCCCCTATAGCGGCAAGCCCGGCTTCGGTCGCATCGGCAATGCGTTCGGCGGTATTTCTTTCCTTGCTGGCGATCCCGACCGGGCACCCGCGACGCCCGGCTCGGCAACGCTCGCGGACTACCTGGCGGGCGTTTTCGGCGGATTTGGCGTCATGGCGGCACTCCGCCATGCTGACGCAACCGGTGTCGGACAATATATCGATGTTGGTCTCTACGAACCGATCTTCCGCATTCTCGACGAACTGGCGCCAGCCTATGACAAAGGCGGATATATTCGCGAACGCATGGGCGCCGCCACGGTCAATGTCTGCCCGCATAGCCATTATCCCACCAAGGATGGCCGCTGGGTCGCAATCGCGTGCACCAACGATAAGATTTTTGCCCGCCTTGCCGAATTGATCGGACATAGGGATTTCGCCAATGAGGGGAAATACGGCACTATCCAACAGCGCGAGGCAGATCGTGCCGGGGTCGACGGCATGGTGACCGACTGGACGATGCAGTACAGCCAAAAAGAGGTAGTGGCCCTATGCGACGAAGCGCAGGTACCTTGCGGGATCGTTGCAGCCGTCGACGAAATTTTTGAGAACGAACAATATGCGGCGCGCGAAAACATTACGCGCCCTAAAGACGATCGAGCCGACGGACTTGCGGTACCGAATGTGGTGCCCCGGCTTTCGGAAACCCCGGGCGGCATCGAATGGCTTGGCCCGGCCCTCGGGCAGCACAATGAAGAAATCTACAGCGGATTGTTGGGCTTGTCGGAGTCGGACCTCGAAGCGCTCCGCGAGACCAAAGTGATCTAACCGTCGCCCATACGTGGGCCGGCCTCCCCACCCTTGCCGAGCGATTTATCCAACACCCGGGTCGAATCTTCGGCCAGCTCGATCGCCTGGCTTAGCAAATTCAGAATTTTGATGTTGTTGTTGAGCACGTGTTTCGGTTCGCCACGGTTATCGTCGGCAATTTTGGTGCATCGAACGAGAATGTCGCTTCGAACACCCTGCAAGATATCTTCCAGCGTGTGCCCATCCGGATTGGCGTCGGAAATCAGAAACTGGGTCATGGTGCAATCCTCTTTGTAGCACCCCTCTATGCCATATATGGTGGGTTTCGTCTTATCCTTAAATTACACGCGTCCGGAGGCGCCCAGTGAAATTTCCCGCGCCGCTGCAAAAAGCGACCCTACTCAAACGTTACAAGCGGTTCTTGAGCGATATGGAGCTCCCCGATGGCAGCGAAGTAGTCGCCCATTGCGCCAACCCTGGTTCGATGATGGGTCTTGTCGAACCGGGTTCCGAGGTTTGGCTTTCTGCCAACACCAACCCCAAGGCCAAGCTCGACTGGCGTTGGGAATTGGTCCGCGTGGATGGCCAACTGGTAGGCATCAACACCAGCCACCCCAATAGGATCGCCGAACTAGCCGTAGCGGGCGGTGCAATCGCGGAACTTACCGGCTACGGCACGATCCGCCGTGAGGTCAAATACGGTGAAAATAGCCGTATCGATTTGCTGCTCGAAGACGACGCAAAACCGACCTGTTATGTGGAAATCAAGAACGTCACCCTGAAACGGGAGGGCTTTGCGGAATTCCCGGATTCCGTCACCAAGCGCGGTGCCAAACATCTCGGCGAATTGGCCAACATGGTCGCAGAAGGACATCGTGCGGTAATGTTTTACCTCGCGCAACGCAATGATTGTGAGGGATTCCGCCTCGCGCCTGACCTCGATCCCGGTTATGCGGAGGCGTTCGAGGCAGCAACCGCCGCCGGTGTCGAAGCGATTTGTTATGCCTGCGAAATTTCAACCGACGCCATTGAAATCGCGCGCCCGCTCCCCATAGTCACTTGAACATTTGCCGTTAACCCGCCGCTATGCGATAGAGGGCGCCAACCAACGAAAAGTGCGGAAATGAAGGAAGCGCAGCAAATTGTCGAACCGGAATCGATCGGCGTGCAATTGCACGGGCCGGACGACTTCGCGGCCATGCGTAAAGCCGGCCGTCTCGCTGCCGAGGTACTCGACTTTGTGACACCGCATGTGGCGCCCGGCATTTCGACGGAAGCGCTCGACAAACTTTGCCACGAATTCATTCTCGATCATGGGGCCACGCCGGCACCACTCAACTATCGCGGTTTCCCGAAATCCATATGCACTTCGGTCAATCACGTGGTTTGCCACGGCATTCCCGATGCACAGAAGATCCTCAAAAACGGGGACATTTTGAATATCGACATCACCGTCATTCTCGACGGCTGGCACGGCGATAGCAGTCGGATGTTCTGTGTCGGCGATAAGGTTGGCGTTAGGGCCAAAAAACTGGTTCAGGTTACCTATGAAGCGCTGATGAAAGGTATCGAAGTGATACGCCCCGGGGCCACGCTGGGGGATGTGGGCCATGCTATCCAGGCCCATGGCGAAGCCAACCGTTTCTCGTTGGTCCGTGACTTTTGCGGCCACGGGATCGGACGCACCTTCCACGCCCCGCCAAGCGTGCTCCATTACGGTCAGGCAGGGATCGGCGTCAGTTTAAAGGAAGGAATGTTCTTCACCATCGAGCCCATGGTGAACGCAGGTAAATTCCACGTCAAAATTCTGCAGGACGGCTGGACTGCGGTGACCAAGGATCGTCAACTTTCAGCCCAGTTCGAACACACTGTCGCGGTGACCGCCGATGGCTACGAAATCTTCACGCTGAGCCCGAAGGGCTGGACCCAGCCCCCTTACGAATAATCTATTCCGGCAAAAGGTCGTTCGAACTGATCGTCGGCAATTGTGCCGGCCTAAAGTTGTCCACCGATTTGATGCCCGCCCCCGTAATCATCGCGACGATCCGCTCATTGGCTTCCGCCTCGCCTGACGCTAGCAGCTTTTTCAATGCCGCCAACGTCGTCGCCGATTCAGGGCAGGCAAACACGCCCTCGTGCCGTGCTAGGTCGGCAGCGGCTTCCAATGCTTCATCGCCGGTCACGGTAAGGCAAGTCCCGCCGGTTTCACGTACGATCTCGAGTACTCGTCGATCTCCCGGAGGTGTCGCCGACTTAAGCCCGCCTGGCAAAATTTGAACATCGAGCCAAGGATCCGCATGATCCTTTCCTTCGCGGAAGGCCTTCACGATCGGCGCGCAACCTTCATATTGCACTGATACCAGGCGAGGACGGCGGGAACTTTCAACCCAGCCCAATCGCTCGAATTCGGCAAATGCCTTGAATATGCCGATCGCGCCAAGGCCGCCGCCAGTCGGATAAATCACCAGATCAGGAAAATCCCAGCCGAACTGCTCGACAAGTTCGCATCCCATGGTCTTCTTGCCTTCGAGGCGATAGGGCTCCTTCAAGGTACCCGCATTGAACCAGCCATGCTTCTCAACATTCGCCGCAACGAGCCGGCCGCTTTCATGCCATGGTCCCTTCATCATGTAGGCGCGGCAACCGGACAGCGCGATCTGCTGCTGACACGAGGGCAGGATGTCGTCGGGTACGATATTTACACAATCGAGGCCGGCCCGCGCCGCATAGAGCGACAGCGCGCCCGCCGCATTTCCTGAGCTATTGTGGATGAAGGTTTTTATCCCGAGTTCCTTCATTTTCGATACCACCATCGCCGCACCACGATCTTTGAATGCGCCGGTCGGATTGCGGCCTTCATCTTTGACGAAGAGTTCCGAACACCCGAGCGCCCTGCCCAACTGCTCCGCATGAATGAGCGGTGTCCAGCCTTCACCGAGAGTGACGATATTGCTTTCGTCCAGAACAGGCAGCACAGGTCCATAGCGCCAAAGCGATGGCGTCCCCGCTTCGATTTGCGTGCGATCCACTTCGTCGCGCAGTCGCGCTTCGTCGTACCGCGCCTCCAGGATGCCGCCATCGGCACAAATATTATTTTGCGGCACGTCGTAGGGCAGCAGCGTACCGCAACTGGTGCATTCGAGATGGGTTAGGTAGGCCATCGTCCCCGCTCCGGATTTTCTTTGCGCGAACTATATCATCCTTTCCCGGCTGTCGGTGGCTCGGTATCATCGTCACATGCCCGAAAAAAGCGCAAAACCCAAACCGCACTATCTCGGTCATCGGCAACGCCTGCGTGAACGCTTCATGGCGACCGGTGGAGACGGCATGCCCGATTACGAACTGCTCGAACTGCTATTGGCGCAAGCCATCCCGCGACGGGACGTGAAGCCGCTTGCGAAAACTCTAATCGAAGAATTCGGCGACTTTGCCGGCGTGATAAGCGCTGAGCCCTTGCAACTTTCCAAAGTCAAAGGAATGGGAGACGCGGCGATTGCAGCGGTCAAACTCACCAAGGCGGCCGCGCTCCGGCTGGGCCGCCAACAGGTGATGGACAAAAACGTGATCGGGTCTTGGGACAAGCTGATGGACTACATTCAGGCGGCGATGTCGCACGAAAAGATCGAGCAACTTCGGCTTTTATTTCTTAACCGCAAGAACGTCTTGATCGCCGACGAAGTCCAGCAAAAGGGAACGGTCGACCACACACCGCTTTATACTCGCGAAGTCGTGAAACGGGCGCTCGAACTAGGCGCCTCGGCCCTGATCATCGTCCATAACCACCCCTCCGGCGATGCGACGCCCTCCGACGACGACATTGCCATGACAAAGGAAGTGCGTGACGCCCTTTCAAAGGTGGGTGTGGTGCTACATGACCACGTCATTGTGGGTGGAGGGTCTTATGAGAGTTTCAAATCGCTGGGCC
>DLVK01000344.1:0-10314 GCA_003444235.1 Rhodospirillaceae bacterium | reverse complement strand
ATCGTACATATGCCAGCGCCAATCATCGTCGCCCATATTTCCGAGGGACGCCGACATGCCCCCTTGCGCCGCGACAGTGTGACTACGAGTAGGAAATACCTTCGAGATACACGCGGTCTTGAGGCCCGCTTCGGCCAGACCAACTGCCGCCCTCAAGCCCGCACCACCGGCACCAACGACAACAACGTCGTATTCGTGATCGGTTATCGGATATGCCTCACCCATCAGATCATCCTCCGAAGGCTACTTTGAGAACCGCGAAAATCGACGCGACCCCGAGGCCGAGCGCAACCAATTTGTTTACTATCAAGGAAATCACTTTCACCGCCTCTACATGAACATAGTCCTCAATGATCACTTGCAAACCCATCTGCATGTGATGAAAGGTCGCAATAATCAGAAGAACCATCAAAATGGCGTTATGGGGCGTCGCCAACCAGGCTTTCGTCGTCGCATAATCCGCGCCGGCGAGCGTCAGGGCGGCGTAAATAAACCAAACCGTCAAGGGTATTAAGGCAACCGCAGACACACGCTGTATCAGCCAATGCTCGGCGCCGGCTTTCGCAGTTCCAAGGCCACGTGCCCGTGCGAGTGGGTTTTGTAAGCTCATCGCGTCTCTCCCCCTACACCAAAGCACCAAGCCAACCGAACCAAACGGCAGCCGTCAGAACTATCGATTGGCCAACGACCACATAGCCGGAAATCTGTGCAACCGGCAGCGAATAGCCCTTGCCCGCATCCCAAAACAAATGCCGAATACCGCTGCCCAAGTGATAGAAAATCGACCAGGTCCATCCGATCATGCAAATTTGACCGGGGATGGACGTCAAAATTCCCATAAGTATGTCGAATTCGGCACTTCCCATCGCCAATGTCATCAGCCAACCGGCCAATAGAACGGCACCGGCGGACAATGCGACCCCGGTAGCTCTGTGCAGAATCGATAAAGCCATCGTCCATTGCCAACGATAGATCTGCAAATGCGGAGAAAGTGGCCTGTCGTTAGACGCCATTTTTGTCCCTCTAAAATGCCAAAGCCAGGACGGTGAGCATCGGCCTTTCGACCGAGACTTGCCGTCGCAGCCACTCGCCTCATGGCTTTCAGATATGATATTTCGATCCTCATTAGACAACTTTCGAGCATCAAGTCAACTTTGGCATGGCACTAATCGACGCTAAATCCCGCAAGCGTGACGAAATTTGAACCGCGCATGGCTGCGGTAGGGCTAAGAGTTTGAAAAAAAACCGATCCGCTCGAGAGTTTCCAAGATTCACCCACGACGTGTGGAAAAGCTTGTGGAAAAAATGTGCGTCGCCTGTGTGTTTTCGAGCAATTTATGCACAAAAATTTTCGATTACAGTTTTCTTAGCGCTAGACAATTATCGGCCCTCCGGCCACGCTTAGCCCAGCACGTAGCGGTGCAGAATTCGGGCACCGGACGGTTTCAGCACAAGTCATTTAGGTGACGGGCGCAGAAATTTCCGGGAAATGAATTCGGGGTCCAGACGGCGTCGGGGCATCTTGGCAAAGTTTGGACTGGGTGGTGACGGTACTGTTCGTCGAACGCGCCTTTTTGGGGAGCACTAAGCGAATTTGATCGTCTAAGTCACTCGTCGCCCCGACGGGAGAGTCGCCGGATCCGGCCTTTGGCCCTTGATGGTGACATCGTCCACGGCCTTCACATGGTTCGCCGGAGCTGTATGGAGGACGCCGCGTCAAAGTTTCCCTGATTTATCAGGGATGAGTTGACCAAGTCGGGAGCGTCTCAAGCTAGGTTCCGTTTGTGGACTCCCTGTGCCAAGCGGAACGCCTAGGCGAAACTCGAGAGGGTTTCGTCCGGCTTTGATCCGCACTTCGGCGCGGAGAGAGTCGAGCTTAAAGAGACGGGTCGATTGTCAAAATCGACAAGCGCGGGTGGTCGTATGGGACTGGAGACTGTCTTCGGGCATCGAAAGGACCGTACCGTCCAAAATGACAGCGTCGTCGCCAGGGTGTCTGTCATTTGGGATTGCATTTGCCCGCCGCAAAAGTGCGGGGAGCCTCGCGGCTTCAAAGGCGTCGGAAGCACTCGTTTCGGGTGTGGATGCGGCAAGGTGGTCCCACCAACTCCATGCTGCATCACCGACGCCTTTTTCTTTTGAACGGTTTTCACCGCACTCTCAAAAACGTCGGTCAATCCGACAAGCTAAAGTGTATAACAATGGCCGAGTCGCGCCACAATCAAAATGTAGTGTATAGATTATTAGGCTACTCAAAATGAAGGGGTACTCGGGTGCAGATAGGTTGCTATTGGGTACCGCTCGCTTCAACTCGCAAGAACCAATGTAATGTTGCCGTCGGTCCGCAATTCCTCAATTTGCCACTCAGCAGTTTGCAACAGATCCCGCAGTTCGTCTGCGGTGAAATCGTTCACGAATCCTGCTTGCCGTCGTGACTTCAGCTCGTTTGGCCTACCCTCAGGTCGGGTACGATAAGTAAGTATTAACCGATCAGCCGCGTTTCTCAGTCGGTGAAGTAACTCCGGTGCATCGTGGATAAACTCCAATACTTCCAACACTGTCGCGAAATCCCAGTGTCCATCGGGGAAATGCCCTTGATTGAGATCGGCGAGAACAGTGACCTTTGAATAGCGAACCAGATCAAGCGGTGTGTAACGGACTGAAATTGGCAATGCGCGGAACAATTCCATAGTACCGGCACCCACATCGATGAGGCTGCCAGATTGCGGCAGAAATTCCGCCACCATCGCCGCCCTGTCCTCAGCACCCTCTTGCAAATTCGTAGGCCGGCACCAACGCCATCCGTCACTCGCCTTGGCTTCTATCAGTTTTTCTGTGAAATCGGCGCGTGCGTCATCGTCATAGGTTACGCCACAACATTCCGAAAGTGCCGGCGGTGGCGAAAAATACGAGCATGCAGGCCCGTCATAGAGGTCAGGTAAGCTGGCCGAATGCCTAAGCGCAGGCCCGATGGCCAGGATATTGCCGGCTTCGTCGCCCGAAATCCAAGGCATCAACACACTGGGCATATGCAAATGCGGAAACCACCAAAGATCGAAACCGAAGTCGCGTAGCTCATATGATACCCGTTCGAGCGCCGCACTGCGTTCCCGCGACGCATAGGCTTCCGACTTTTCAAAGATTACCGCTGCAACTCGACCAGAACCAAGTGTTTCTCGCGCGCCTTCAAGAACTTCGGGTTCGATGCCTTCGACATCGATTTTGAGAAACACCCGTCTTTCCGCCAACTCCGAACGTTCCCGCAATAATCCATCTATCGTCAGCATTTCCACTTCGGCCGCCGGGGCATCTGAGATCGTATCCTCGGGTCGTTCGTCGCCAACCTGATGACCCATCGTGGATGACGACCAAAGCCTTGTGCGGCCCGGGGATGCGCCACAAGCCGCTTCCAAAATTTCGATCTGCTCGGCCCGTTTATTGACCGCAGCCCATACCTTTAATACGCGGACATTGTGCGGGTCCGGCTCTACCGCGATTACCCGCACTTCGCCCGCGGGTGCACTCGCCGCCGACAGTGCGTAGATGCCGAAATGAGCACCAATATCGATGAACAAATCTCCCGCTCGCAAATGCTGATCAAGAAACCGGCGGTAGGGAAACTCGTAACCGCAATGGAGTGCTTCGCTTCGGGCTAGGAGCGAAAGGCCAGGATCTTCGTAATACGCAGCCGGCAAAACCATAACGAATCGGGCCGAGCCATCCTCGTTCTTTTGGTAGGAGGGCAGCAATTTACTGCCATCGCTAGCAGTCGGCAGGTCAGGAAGTGATATGTCTTCCATGGTTTTAACCAATCCGCGAAAAATTCTAGAATGCGACCGAAACGGCGCCCCGTAAAGGAGAACCGAGTGTCGATCCTGTCGATCCAATCCAATGTTTTGAGCGGCCATGTGGGCAACGCGGCAGCCTGTTTGCCGCTGCACCGGCTGGGATACGAAGTCTGGCCGTTGGATACGGTGGTGCTGTCAAATCATCCGGCCCTCACTCCGCCCACCGGTAGACGCCAGCGACCGGACGAACTTATCGAGTTGATCGATGGGTTGGCCGCGCGCGGGCTATTCGGGTCTTGCTCCGGTCTCCTCTCGGGTTACCTCGGCGATGCGGAAAACGGCAGCGCAGTGACCTACGCTGCAGATGCGATCAAATCCGAAAATCCGGATGCGCTGATTTTTTGCGATCCGGTGATGGGAGACAATGGGAAGATATATGTTAATGGAGACATCTTGGGTTTTTATAAAGACAATTTAGTAAAGAAAGCAGACATTATTGCACCAAACGCGTTCGAAGCCGGATTATTGGTGGATGGAGAAGTGAATAGCCGCGACCAAGCCATTTCAGCAATTCAGCACTTACGGAACCAAAACCCCAGTATCGTTATTCTAACCGGCGTCGAGCGCGCAAATGGCGTTGAACTCGAGAATTTCATTGGATTTGCCGATGGAGTTTGGTCTGTCACCACCCCCAAAATAGAGGTGCTCTCCCACGGGGCCGGCGATTTGCTGAGTGCCCTGTTTGTCGGCCGGTATCTCGCCACCGAAAATGCACTTACGAGCTTCCGCGATGCAGTTTCCGGTGTGTTCGCCACATTGCAATATGCGGCATCTCACGATTGCGAAGATTTGCCCGTGGTCGCCGCACAGGAGGAATTTTTAAATCCCAAACAAAGGTTCGACCCCGGACCGGTTTGAAGTTGCTCTTTTTTGGACTGTCCTAGCCACCGCCGAGCGTGTTCAATTCGCGCGCGACTTGTTCGATCACCTCACGCCATTCTCCAAACCGTTTCTGCCGATAAAGCCGCATGCTCGGATACCAAGGAGACTCGTTGCTGCCCATCATCCATCGCCAATCGGCTACGTGGGGAACCAACACCCAGACCGGCCGCTCCATAGCGCCGGCAAGGTGAGCAACCGCGGTATCGACGGTAATCACCAAGTCGATCTCGGTCATCAAACGAGCAGTGTCGGCAAAATCGCCGATCAGCCCGTCGCAATCGAAAAGCTGCGCCTGCATCCCGTGAGTCGAAATATCATGCGCTCTTTCGCCTTTTTGCAACGATACGAAACGTAAGTCCGTAAACGCCAACAAAGGAGCGAGCAGGCCAAGATCGAGCGAGCGGTTGTGGTCATTCTTGTGTATGGGTCTGCCGGCCCAACACACCCCAACGGTCGCCCGCTGGCAATTTTCCGGGAGCAGCGCCGGTGTCGGTTCCCCTGATTCCGATACAGATGTCAGATAGGGAATTTCCGCTGGAACGGTTTCGCGTCGTGTCTGGAAAATATGGGGCAACGTCAGCAACGCAATTTTCACATCAACCGGCGGTAACTTTTCCCCACGAGCAATAATCTCGACACCTTCGGAAATTGCGTTGCCCCGCATCAGTCTCACGAGCTCCGGCTGGACCTCAAACACCACCGCGCCGCCTTTGTCGCGCAGCATCGGCAGGTAACGAGCGAACTGAATACTATCGCCTAGGCCCTGTTCCGCATGTACCAGCAAAGTGCGCCCCGCCAGGTCATCGCCGTCCCATTCTTCGATGTCCGGGTGCTGGGCCGGGATGTCGGGCAACTGCCAGCGGTAATGATAATCCGCGAAGCCCGCAGCGAGATCCCCTGCCATCAGGCGGCCGAGCGCACGGTCCCAATGAAGCTGGGGTTTGTCGTAGCGATGCTCTAAAGCCAGATCGAAGCTATTCTCCGCCGCGTCGAAATCACCGAGATCGCGCAAGGTCAGCGCGCAATTATAGTGGGACTGTCCGCGCGTTCGATCGAGTTCGATTGCACGATTGTGCGCGTCGGCGGCGGCAGCCAAATTCCCCACCGCACGCTGAGCATTGCCGAGATTGGACCACATACCGGGATCGTCAGGCTTGTTCGCCACCGCGTGTTTGAGACAGCGCAGGCTCTCTTCGGCCTTGCCCAGCGCGCGCAGCGCCACGCCCAAATTTCCCCAGGCGATACCGAAATCCGGTGCCAAGCGCACCACTTCACGATAATGCTCCACGGCATCGGCCAGCTTGCCCGACTTCTGGCAAGAGACTGCGGCATCAAACCTGTCCTGTATGAGTTTTTTGCGCGCTGCCAGCGATTGTTGGTCCGCCATCACCGCTCTCGAGCCCGCCGCGCCTAGGCCGCCTTTTTCTGAAGGTAACGGTTTATCAACACTTCGGCGATCTGAACCGTATTGAGCGCGGCGCCCTTGCGAAGATTGTCGGAAACCACCCAAAAGGCGAGACCATTCTCGACCGTCGGGTCATCGCGCAGCCGACTGACATAGACCGCATCTTCGCCGGCACATTCGAGCGGTGTCACGTAGCCGCCATCTTCGCGCTCATCGACGACGATCAACCCCGGGGCCTGACGTAAAACATCGCGCGCTTCCGCTTCTGAAACGTCTTTCGCAAACTCCACATGCACGGCTTCGCCGTGGCCGACAAAAACCGGTATGCGCACACAGCTCGCAACCACTTTGATTTTCGGATCGACGATTTTCTTGGTTTCGGCCACCATTTTCCACTCCTCCTTGGTCGATCCGTCCTCCATGAAGACGTCGATGTGGGGAATGGCGTTAAAGGCAATTTGCTTGGTGAACTTTTCCTGCGAGACCTCGGCATTGACGTAAATATTACGGGTCTGCTCGAACAACTCGTCCATCGCATCCTTACCGGCACCGGAAACCGATTGGTAGGTGGCGACCACCACTCTCTCGATACCGAAGGATTCATGCAACGGCTTCAGCGCCACCACCATCTGTATCGTCGAGCAATTCGGATTGGCGATGATGTTACGTTCGCCATAACCTTCGATGGCATCGGGATTTACCTCAGGAACCACCAGCGGCACATCGGGGTCCATGCGGAACTGCGACGTGTTGTCGATAACAACTGCTCCCGCTTTCGCCGCCCTCGGGGCGAATTCGGCCGAAACTTTCGCGCCCGGCGAGGAAAGCACGATGTCGGTACCCTCGAAATCGAATTTGGCCAAGTCCTGGACGTCGAGAATTTCATCCTCGCCGAAGGAAACCTGCTTACCCGCAGACCGTTCGGAGGCAAGCGCCACCACCTCGTCGGCGGGGAATCCCCGTTCGTCGAGAATATTGAGAATTTCGCGGCCGACATTTCCCGTCGCACCGACGACAGCAACCTTATATCCCATCGTCTCTATTCCTTTGTTCCGCATACCCACCGGTAGCGGCAAAAACGCGCTGCGTTAAAGCGCGCCTTGGCGGTTAATGCAAGCGGAAATAACGACTTTCTGCCGGTTTAAATTCAATGGCAACAAGGGTTTTCTAGCTTGCTGCCCGATCCACATCAGGTCGTGGTCATTACCACCAGTGCCATCATGACCGCCCTCGACCGACAAGGTAGGTCGACTTACAAAAAATCAAGCTGCGCCAAACAACAATCGCAGATATTTCAGGGCCTTGTTAGGCGGCGCTTTTGGCCAATTCCTGCAGTAGGGCATCACCCATAACATCGGTCGATACTCGTGCAGCACCGTCTTCCATGATGTCGGCGGTCCGCATTCCACCGTCGAGCACCGTACCGATCGCGGTTTCGATCAATTGCGCCTCGTCGGGCAAATCGAGCGAGTAACGGAGCATCATGGCGAAACTGAGAATCGCCGCCAGCGGATTGGCCAAATTCTGCCCGGCAATATCGGGAGCGCTGCCATGCACAGGTTCGTAGACCGCTAGCCGACGGCCGGTTTCATCGGGCGCACCTAGCGAGGCCGACGGCAACATACCGAGCGAGCCGGTCACCATCGATGCGCAATCGGAAAGGATATCGCCGAACATATTGTCGGTGACGATAACGTCGAATTGAGTCGGGTCGCGCACCAACTGCATGGCGCAATTGTCGACATAGAGATGGTGTAGTTCAACATCGCTATAGCGCTCTTGATGCATCTTGGTGACCACTTCGCGCCAGAGTATGCCCGTCGCCATGACATTCTCTTTTTCGACCGAATGCAGCTTGCCGCCCCGCTCCCGTGCAAGTTCGAAGGCCACCTCTGCGACGCGCACGATTTCATGTTCGTGATACCGCTGAGTATCGACCGCCATCCGGCTACCATCCTCGCCCTCGATCCCGCGCGGCTCGCCGAAATAAATTCCCGACGTGAGCTCACGCACGATCATGATGTCGAGCCCTTTGACCACATCCGGCTTCAACGACGACGCATCGAGTAAAGCGTCGAACGTGATTGCCGGACGAAGATTGGCGAAAAGATCCATTTCTTTTCTCAACCGCAACAGGCCTGCTTCCGGCCTTTTGTCGCGGGGAAGCTCGTCATATTTCGGCCCGCCGACTGCACCCAGCAGAACCGCATCAACCTCCTTTGCCCGATCGAGCGTTTCGTCGGCAAGCGGAGTGCCATAAGCATCGACCGCCGCACCGCCGAAATAGTCCTCGTCCACATCGAGGCGGATGGCTCTGTTTTCCCCCATCCAATCAACCACGCGCCGAACCTGTTCGGTCACTTCGGGGCCGATATAGTCACCCGGCAACATTAAAATCGTGCGATTAGCGGTCATGTTTGTTCCTTGCAAAATAGGATGTCGACTAGTCCGCGAGTTCGCGGACATCGGAGAGCCGGCCTGTTACGGCCGCCGCCGCGGCCATCGCCGGACTGACAAGATGCGTTCGGCCGTCGCGGCCTTGGCGCCCTTCGAAATTTCGATTGGAGGTCGAGGCGCAACGTTCGCCAGGACCCAGCCGGTCGGGATTCATGCCGACGCACATGGAACAACCTGCCTCGCGCCAATCGAAGCCGGCCTCAATCAAAATATCGGCGATACCTTCCTGCTCGGCCTGTTTCTTGATCAGGGTTGAGCCCGGCGACACCAGCGCGTGAACGTTCTCGGCGACCTTCCGGCCTTTGGCAATTTGGGCGGCGGCCCGTAAATCGTCGAGCCGGCTGTTGGTGCACGAGCCGATGAATACCTTGTCAATCGTGATATCGGTCATCCTGGTGCCGGGCGCGAGGTCCATATATGAAAGCGCGCGTTCCATCGCCTGGCGTTTATCTTCGTTGGGGGCGTTGCCCGGATCGGGCACCTCGCCGGTAATAGGCACCACGTCCTCAGGGCTCGTACCCCAAGTCACCTGTGGCGCGATTTCGGAAACGTCGATGACGACTTCCTTGTCGTAAATGGCGCCCTCGTCGGTGGGTAGCGATTTCCAATAGGCGACCGCACGATCCCACTCGTCACCTTGGGGCGCCATGGGGCGGCCTTTCAAAAACGCGAATGTCTTTTCGTCTGGCGCCATCAACCCGGCGCGGGCACCAGCCTCCACCGTCATGTTGCTAACGGTCATCCGCCCTTCCATCGACAAATCCTCGAAGGCACGGCCGCAAAACTCGATAATGTGACCGGTGCCGCCGGCGGTACCGATTTTACCGATCACCGCCAATATCAGATCTTTGCCGGTACAGCCAACCGGGAGTGGGCAATCGGCGAGCACACGCATGTTTTTGAGAGACGGTATCCGCAACGTCTGAGTTGCCAGCACATGCTCCACTTCGGAAGTGCCGATGCCGAAGGCGAGCGCCCCGAACGCACCATGGGTCGCGGTATGGCTATCGCCGCAGACCACCGTGGTACCGGGCAAGGTAAAACCTTGTTCCGGGCCGATGACGTGAACGATGCCTTGGCGCGGGTCGACCATGTCGAACAACGGCACGCCGAATTCATCGCAATATTCGGTGAGCAGTTCGACCTGAATGCGTGATTCTTCTTCCGCGATACCTTCGCTACGGTCGGTGGTCGGTACGTTATGATCGGCGACGGCGAGCGTGCCGTCCTTTCGCCGCACCTCACGGCCGTTGACGCGAAGGCCTTCGAACGCCTGTGGCGACGTCACCTCATGCACCAGATGGCGGTCGATATAGACAATATTGATGCCGCCATCTTCGGACGCCACCAAATGGCTGTCCCAAATCTTGTCGAAAAGGGTGCGCGCCTCGGTCATTTACTTTCCGCTCCCGGTCCGACGGCTACAAATAAAGCCATGGCTGGTTTTCGCGCTGTTTGGACTCGAACGCATCGATTTTTTCCTGCTTCTGCAGGGTGAGTCCGATATCGTCCAGGCCCTCGAGCAAACATTTGCGCCGAAACGGATCGATCTTGAACGAAACCGACGCCCCGTTGGGCCGGGTAATGGTTTCGCTTTCGAGATCTACGGTGAGCTCGGGATTTTCTCTGTCTTGAGCATCGGCCATCAGCGCCTTCAATTCGTCAGGCTTAACGGTTACGGGCAAAATGCCGTTCTTGAAGCAGTTGTTGTAGAAAATATCC
>DLVK01000342.1:3973-4278 GCA_003444235.1 Rhodospirillaceae bacterium | reverse complement strand
TTGGCGCTGGCATATGTACGATACCGTAAAGGGTGCGGACTGGCTCGGCGATCAAGATGCAATTGAGTTCATGTGTCGTGAGGCGATCCCCGCGGTTATCGAACTGGAACATTACGGTGTTCCTTTCAGCCGGACCGAGGACGGTAAAATCTACCAGCGCCCATTTGGCGGCATGACCACCAATTACGGTGAGGGGACGGCGCACCGCACTTGCGCGGCGGCGGACCGTACCGGACATGCGATTTTGCATACACTTTACCAGCAGGCGCTGAAGCGGTCGGCAGAATTTTTTATTGAATATTTTG
>DLVK01000342.1:1624-3661 GCA_003444235.1 Rhodospirillaceae bacterium | reverse complement strand
ATTTTTTATTGAATATTTTGCCCTGGACCTAATCAAAAATGTCGATGACGAAGTCGCGGGTGTGTTGGCATGGAATCTTGATGACGGCACGATTCATTGTTTTAAGGCCAAGCGGGTGATTTTGGCGACCGGCGGCTACGGCCGGGCCTATTTTTCCGCCACGTCGGCTCATACCTGCACCGGCGATGGCGGCGGCATGGTTTTGCGCGCAGGCTTGCCGATGCAGGATATGGAATTCGTGCAGTTCCATCCGACAGGCATTTACGGTGCCGGCTGCCTGATTACAGAGGGTGTCCGAGGTGAAGGTGGCTATGTCACTAACTCCGAAGGCGAGCGCTTCATGGAGCGTTACGCGCCATCGGCCAAAGATCTCGCCAGCCGTGATGTGGTCAGCCGGTCCATGACGATCGAAATTCGCGAAGGCCGCGGTGTAGGGTCTGAAGCGGATCATATCCATCTGCATCTGGAGCATCTTGACCCGGATGTAATCGAGGAACGTTTGCCTGGCATTTCGGAAACCGCGCGTATTTTTGCCGGCGTTGATGTTAACAAGGAGCCGATACCGGTAATTCCCACCTGCCATTACAATATGGGCGGTGTTCCCACCAACTATTATGGTGAGGCGCTAACGATGAACGGCGGCGAAAAAGTGATACCGGGCCTGATGACCATCGGCGAGGCCGCATGTGTCTCGGTACATGGCGCAAACCGTTTGGGCTCTAACTCGTTGCTCGATCTGGTTGTTTTCGGTCGGGCATCTGCAAAGCGGTGTGCCGAGACTGTCGACCGGGAAGCAAGTCATAAGCAACTGGCCGGCGATGCGACCGACGAGGCATTGGCGCGTCTCGACAGATTCCGCTATGCCAAGGGCGACACGCCTACCGCCGCACTTCGGCTGGAAATGCAGCGCGTAATGCAAAGCAATTGCGCGGTGTTCCGAACCGGCGAGGTTCTCGAAGAAGGCGTCGATCTGATGAAGGAAGCCTGGTCGAAGCGCGAAGATATTGGCGTTTCCGACAGCTCAATGGTGTGGAATTCGGATTTGGTAGAGACACTTGAGCTCGAAAACCTGCTGAGCCAGGCAATGGTGACGATCGTTTCAGCTGCCGAACGCCAGGAGAGCCGAGGCGCACACGCACGAGAAGACTTCCCCGATCGTGACGACGATGATTGGATGAAGCACACATTGGCCTGGTGCGACGATGACGGTAATGTCAAGCTCGACTATCGTGAAGTTGTGATGCAAACCATGACGAACGAGGTTCAGGTCTTTCCGCCGAAGGCGCGCGTCTATTAGAGTCAATTAGAAGAAGATTAAGGAAATTAACGAGCGATGGCGCAATTTACCCTGCCCGCGAATTCCAAAGTCGGTACCGGCAAAAATCATCCGGCACCCGATGGGGCAACCAACCTTAAGACATTTAAAATTTATCGCTGGGACGGCAGTGGCGATGAGAATCCGCGCGTCGACACCTATCAGGTCGATATGGATACCTGCGGGCCAATGGTTCTGGACGCATTAATCAAAATAAAAAACGAGATCGATTCTACCGTAACTTTCCGGCGTTCCTGCCGCGAAGGGGTTTGCGGATCCTGCGCAATGAATATCGACGGGACGAATACGCTGGCTTGTACCAAATATATTTCCGATGTCGGTGGCGACGTCAAAGTCTACCCGTTGCCCCACATGCCGGTCATCAAGGATCTGGTGCCCGATCTGAGTAATGTATATGCGCAACTCTCCTCGATCGAACCTTGGATGAAAACCCAATCGCCGGCGCCGGCACGGGAACGTCTTCAATCGCCGGAGGAACGTCGTAAGCTCGACGGGTTGTATGAGTGTATTCTTTGTTTCTGTTGTTCTACCTCGTGTCCGTCCTATTGGTGGAATGGTGATCGCTATCTTGGTCCGGCTATCCTGTTGCAGGCCTATCGCTGGATTGCCGATAGTCGGGATGAAGATACCGGCGACCGGCTCGATCAACTTGAAGATCCGTTTCGGCTCTATCGCTGTCACACGATTATGAATTGCACCAA
>DLVK01000342.1:979-1323 GCA_003444235.1 Rhodospirillaceae bacterium | reverse complement strand
TCACACGATTATGAATTGCACCAAGACCTGTCCAAAAGGATTGAACCCGGCTAAAGCAATCGGCGAAATTAAGAAATTGATGCTGGCCCGACAATAGTCCAAGGAACCTTGGTCATGTCCCGAATTCGACGTTTAGCGCTCATATGTTCGGCGGTGGTACTTGCGGTACCGCTTGCGGCGGTGGCGAACGAATATGCGACCGGCAAGAAGGCGCTCGACAATCAGGATTACCTGAAGGCGGTCAAGGCGTTCCGCGCCGGAATCGCCAAAGGCGATAAAAAATCTCCCAACGCGCTGGGCGAAATGTATGTGCTTGGCCTCGGTGTAGATAAGGACAAGACACT
>DLVK01000342.1:0-658 GCA_003444235.1 Rhodospirillaceae bacterium | reverse complement strand
GCCTGTCAGCTGTTTTTAAAAGGTGCCAAGCGGGGCGACGCATCCGCGCAGCATAATTACGGAATTTGCGCGTCGAAAGGTAAAGCAGGAAAGGCAAATCCGGCCGAAGCGGTAAAATGGTTTGGTGCGGCGATCAAGCAGGGACATAAGCCGTCCTATTGCGCGCTGGGTAACTTGCATATCGACGGGCGTGGAACCAAGAAAAATCCGAAGCGTGGTTTCGAGCTTTGCCTAAAAGCGGCGAAAGCCGGCGAAACCAAGGCCGCTGCCCGGGTCGGCGAACTTTATTTTGCCGGTATCGGGACCACGAAGAATTTCAAACAGGCTTATACCTGGCTAAAAAAAGCCGGCGATAAACAACATCCTTCCGCCGCCTACAATCTCGGCTTGATGCATTTGCGCGGCGAAGGTGTGCCTAAAAACGAGGACAAGGCACGGCAATGGTTTACGGTTTCCGCTCTTCAACGTCATGCAGTTGCCTATGTGGCCGCGGCGACACTTTATCGAAACCGTGTGATAGCGTTGCTCGATAAAGAAAAGATCGACGAGCGTATGACGCGTTGGGCGATTTTTTTCATGACCTTGGCGCGTAGTATCCAGACCGCAAAAGAGCAGCAATCGGCATACGCAAAGTTGATCGATCTCTTTAGTGAGCTCA
>DLVK01000327.1:0-8250 GCA_003444235.1 Rhodospirillaceae bacterium | reverse complement strand
TCCCGTCGGTGATGTGACAACGCCGATTGTTGTTGGAAGATATGGCAGTTCCCGTTTATTTTCCGCATCAAACAGGCCTTCAGCGGCCAGTTTCTTTCGTCGGTCTTCGAGCAGTTTTAGAAGCGCACCTTCACCGGCTACTTCCATCTGATCGATGACGATCTGGTATTTCGACCGTGCGGCATAGGTGGTGACCTTGCCAGTAGCGATTACCTCTAGCCCGTCCTCCGGTTGGGTCATCAGGCGGCCCGCGACGCCACGCCAGCAGACCCCGTCGATGACCGCATCATCGTCCTTTAAAGTCATGTAAAGGTGACCGGACGCTGCGCGTTTGAATCCAGAAATCTCACCCCGCAATCTCACATAGCCATAGGCATCCTCGACCGTGCGCTTAAGCGCGGCGGACAGCTCCGAGACGGTGAACTCCGCCTGGTTGGACGGTGTGTCGGGTGGATCGGGGGAAAAGTCACTCATGGTTTTCAACGCCTATGATATGTAGGGTCGGGACAATTTGCAAAAATACGGAAGGATGCGATGAAGCTTTTGGTCGTGGGCGCCGGTGGGCGCGAGCATGCGCTTTGCTGGGCTCTGTCGGGCTCCCCGTTGTGTGACACGCTCTATTGCGCACCGGGCAACGCGGGTATCGCCGAAGTGGCGGAATGTGTCGATGTGGGCGCCGAGGATGTCGAGGGGTTGATGGCATTCGTTGGCGAAAAAGAGATCGACTTCGTCGTCGTGGGGCCGGAGGCGCCCTTGGTGCTCGGTCTGGTCGACCGTCTCAACGAGGCCGGCGTCAAATGTTTTGGCCCGACTGCGGCAGCGGCAGAACTCGAAGGGTCGAAGAGCTTCACCAAGGCGCTTTGCGTCAAATACGATATCCCGACCGGAGCGTATCAGCGCTTCACCGAAATCGAAGGCGCCAAATCCTATATTCGTGAACAAGGTGCGCCGATCGTGGTCAAAGCCGACGGGCTCGCCGCGGGCAAAGGGGTCACGGTGGCGATGAGCGTGGAAGAGGCATTGGCGGCGGCAGAGGATGCGCTGGTCGGTGGTCGGTTCGGTGATGCGGGTGCATCGATTGTGGTCGAGGAATTTCTCGATGGCGAAGAACTCAGTGTCTTTGCGCTCTCGGACGGCGAAAACGCGTTGATGCTGGCGTCGGCCCAGGATCATAAGGCGGTGGGTGATGGTGACACGGGCCCTAATACCGGCGGTATGGGCGCCTATAGCCCAGCGCCCGTGATGACCGACGAGCTGGCGAACCGGATCGAAGAGGAAATCGTCGGGCGTACCGTGGCGGCTATGAAAGCGGAAGGTACGCCTTTCACGGGGGTACTTTTTGGCGGTCTAATGATCACAAAAGAGGGGCCGAAGTTGATCGAATTCAATGTTCGCTTCGGCGATCCCGAGTGTCAGGTTTTGATGATGCGCTTGAAATCGGATCTGCTGTCGGCACTCGTCGCAGCGGCGGATGGCGAACTCAAGGATTTTGGCCTTCGTTGGCTTGATGAGACGGCGCTCACCGTGGTGCTTGCTGCGAACGGCTATCCGGAGTCATATGAAAAGGGCACTGAAATCCGCAACCTCGATGCAGCGGATGGGCTTGACCTGGTTAAGGTTTTTCATGCGGGCACCGCGCGTGGCGCAAACGGTGAACTGCAGGCAATCGGTGGGCGGGTGTTGAACGTTACCGCCCTCGGCGATTCGGCGACCGATGCGCAACGGCGCGCCTATGAAGCTGTGGATGCGGTCGATTGGCCGGATGGATTTTGTCGCCGCGATATCGGATGGCGGGCGGTGGCCAGGGAAACCGACTGACGTCGTCTTATCGCTTTTTGCGAAAAAACTCGACGAGCAGGTCCGCTGCTGCGCTTTCGCCGATGCCACCGTAGATTTCCGGTGCATGATGGCAGGTGGATTGTTCGAAAAAACGGGGTCCGTTTTCTACAGCGCCTCCCTTTACGTCCTGAGCGCCGAAATAAAGCCGCCGAATATGTGAATGGGCGATGGCGCTCGCGCACATGGCGCAAGGCTCTAAGGTGACATAGAGGTCGCAGTTCTCCAGCCTTTTTTGCCCTAGTGCTGCACAGGCCTTGCGGATCGCCTGCATTTCCGCATGCGCCGTCGGATCACCCAGTTGCTCGACCCGATTGCCGGCACGGGCGACGATCTCTTTCGTAGTGCTATCGACGATGACGGCCCCGACTGGGACTTCGTCACGCCGCGCAGCATCCTCCGCTTCGCGTAGCGCGATCGCCATATGTCGGGAGTGGAGTGTCTTCATAGCGATGAGCCTGCCCGCAATAGCGCGCGCCGGTCAAGCGACGATAGCTAATAGAGTAACTAGAGCATTTGCTTGTGTTGCGCGAAGGCCATAGGTTTCGTTCGATATGGTCGACAATACGAATGATGCCAACCGTCCGGAACGGATCGCCAAGGTAATGGCCCGTGCGGGACTTTGTTCGCGCCGGGAAGCGGAGCGCTGGATCGAGGCCGGTCGTGTCGCCGTGGATGGCGAGATATTGGTAAGCCCTGCGGTTACGGTGACCTCAGCCAATCAAATCGAGGTCGACGGAGCCCCGTTGCCGACGTCGGAGCCGACCCGGCTTTGGCGGTTTCACAAGCCCACCGGGTTATTGACGACGCAACAGGACCCCGAGGGACGGCGAACCGTTTTTGAAGCGTTGCCCGACAGCATGCCACGCGTGATTTCGGTCGGACGGCTCGATATCAATTCCGAAGGGCTTTTGCTGCTGACCAATGATGGCGAGCTCGCGCGCCGCCTTGAGCTTCCGTCCACCGGTTGGGTGCGGCGATATCGGGTTCGCGTACATGGCCGTCCGCAGGAAGAGAACTTTGCCCAACTACAAAAAGGCACCTCCGTCGAAGGCGTTCGATATGCTCCTATCGTCGCGTCCCTTGAAAACCAAACCGGTGCAAATGCCTGGCTCACCATGACGCTGAAGGAAGGCAAGAACCGAGAAATTAGGCGGGTTTGCGAGCATTTCGGCTGGCGCGTTAACCGGCTGATCCGAGTAAGTTACGGACCCTTTCAGCTCGGGAATCTCAAACGGGGTTTGGTCGAAGAAGTCCCCAAGCGTGTGCTCGCGGATCAAATCGGTGAAGCGTCGGGCGGAGGTACGAAAGACAAATGGGCCAAGAAAAGACCAAGAAAATCGGGCAAATCGAAGAAAGCCAATGCGCGTCGTCGCCGGAAAGTATAAAGGGCGAACCCTGCTAGCGCCCGCCGGGCGCGACGTACGCCCGACCGGTGACCGGGTACGAGAAGCAATGTTCAATTTGTTGGCTCACGGGGATTACGGAAACGGTGGCCGACCGGTACTCGAAGGCGCATCGGTGCTAGACGCGTTTGCCGGTAGCGGTGCGTTGGGGTTCGAGGCGATCAGCAGGGGTGCCTCCCGGTGCGTTTTTATGGAGATCACGGCGTCGACGATCGACACGTTAAGAAAGAATGCCGACGCGTTTGATGTCGCCGCCGACGTTGACATCATCAAATGCGACACCACCAAGCCGCCGCGTGCCATGGAACCGGTCGATCTCGTTTTCCTTGACCCACCGTACCGAGAAAATTTTCTGGTTCCTGCGATCGCTGCACTCGGCGAGGCGGGCTGGATTGGAGACCATACTTTGCTGTTTGCAGAACTCGATGCGAACGAGGAGGTCGATCTCGGAGGCGAGGCAACCGTGTTGCAAGATCGCCGCTATGGCCGAACCCGGGTCGTCCTATTTCGCAACAGTAATTAACGGCGGCCGAAAAGTTTCTCGATGTCGGCGAGTTTAAGCTCCACATAAGTCGGCCGGCCGTGGTTGCATTGGCCGGAATGGGGTGTTGCCTCCATCTCGCGCAAAAGGGCGTTCATTTCGGCTCCGTTGAGCAGGCGGCCTGCCCGTACACTGCCGTGACAAGCCATGGTGCCGCAGACCTCTTCGAGCTTTTCCTTCAAAGCAAACGCGTCGCCCATTTCGGCAAGTTCGTCTGCCAAATCTTTGACCAACGCTTGTACGTTGGTCTCGCCCAACAGCGCCGGAACCTCGCGTACCACTACGGCGCTTTCGCCGAAAGGCTCCAGCGCGAGGCCAAGTTCCGCCAGTTCTGCGGACCGGTCCGCGAGTAGGGCGGCCGATGTCGAATCGAGTTCGACCACTTCAGGGATTAACAACCCTTGGCGTGCGATCCCGTCGGCCTCGAGTGCGCGCTTCATCCGCTCGTAGACCAACCTTTCATGGGCCGCATGTTGATCGACGATGACGACCCCGTCGTCGGTTTCGGCGACCACATAGGTGCTGTGAAGCTGTGCCCGCGCTGCACCAAGTGGAAAATTCTTTGCGTCTTCCGGCGCTTCTTCGGCTTCCGGTGGTTCCACGCGCGCCGCCGGTTCCATCGATTGGCCGCCCTCGAACGGCGCCTGGAATGCAATCACGTTTTCGCTCAGTTGCCGGTTTGGCATGGGAGATCGGGTGTTGAAACTACCAGGGGGCACAGTTGCCGGCCGTGCCGCGCCGAGGGCGGCTTGGCTTACGGTTGTCGCGGCGCGGTGCCCCGCTTCTGCAAGGGCGTGTTTCAATGCACCGACAATCAAGCCGCGTACCAAACCCGGATCGCGGAACCGCACTTCCGATTTTGCCGGATGCACGTTGACATCGACCAGATGCGGATCGAGCGAGAGATACAGTGCGACTAGGGGATGCCGATTGCGGGCGAGAAAATCCGCATAGGCGCCGCGCACCGCGCCGACCAATAGCCGATCGGTCACGGGCCTGTCATTTACGAACAGATACTGCATAGCCGCGTTGGCGCGATTCAGCGTCGGAACACCGGCATAGCCGGTTAGTTTGGCGCCGCTTCGTTCCGCATCGATCGTAAGCGCGTTCTCGGCAAACTCACGGCCCATTACCGCACTTAACCGAGCGAGACGGGCATCCAACAAATCGCCTTGTTCGGCGTGATAGTGGAAACGCAGCTTTTCATTGTCTGTGAGCCGAAAGCTGATTTCAGGATGTGCCATCGCAATGCGCTTCACGGTCTCGGTTACTCGCTGGGACTCCGTGCGGTCGGTGCGAAGGAATTTCAGCCGGGCCGGTGTCGCGTAAAACAGATCCCGGACCTCGGCCCGAGTGCCCTTGGGATGAGCGGCAGGCGACGGAGGCGAAATTTCACCGCCGTTGATTTCTAACATCCACGCACTGTCCGCCGCATCGGTGCGGGAAATCAGGCTGAACCGACCGACCGCGCCGATCGAGGGCAATGCTTCGCCGCGGAAGCCCAATGTGGCGATGGTCTGCAGGTCGTCGTTGGCGAGCTTCGATGTCGCGTGCCGCTCGACCGCGAGTAACAGTTCGTCTTGCGTCATGCCCGATCCGTTATCGATAACCGCCAGCAACGACTTGCCTCCATCGCGGGTGGTTATCTCGATTTCGGTTGCGCCGGCATCGATGCTGTTTTCGACTAGTTCTTTGACTGCGGATGCGGGCCGCTCGACTACTTCACCGGCGGCGATTCGATTGATGATCTGGCTGGGCAGGCGTCGGATCGTCATCAGTCCGCCATCTCCCGCAGATATTGGCGCGCCTGTACCTTGCCTCGTTCTACTGCTGGCTGGTCGAACGGATCGACTCCCATCAGATGGGCCGTGATGATCGTTTCGAGCATGAAATGCATCATCAAGGCGCCGAGCGTAGCTTCGTTTACCTCGTCTATTTTCAACAGCCGTACGGGATGACCCGCCATCGCCAAGGCATCCGCAGTGCCGCGCTGACTTGCGTCCAGCAGGTCGCCCAACGTGCGGCCCTCTAGCGGGCCAAGATCGATACCTCCGTTTGCGGCCGCGTCGATGGTGTCACCGGTGCCGATGCAATCGCGCATGACCATGGTAAAGAGTTTGTCTCTGGGGCCGTCGAGATAAAGTTGCATTTGGCTGTGCTGATCGACCGTGCCCATAAACGGCACCGGCGTGGTGCCGTGGCCATCTTTGCCAACGCTTTCGGCCCAAAGCTGACGATACCAATGGCCAAACCAAAACAGCTGATCGCTGTAAAGCATCAACACGTTGATTGCCGATCCGATTTGGCTAGCCGCCGCGGTCACGAGTGCGGCACCCTCAGCGGGGTGGCTCTCTAATTCCATCTCGATGGTGTGATGAAGTGTGGCGGCGGCACCGTCGCGCAATGTGGGAACGTCAAGTCCTGCGATTAGCGCAGGCAATGCTCCAACCAACGAAAAAACCGAATATCGCCCGCCGATCCCAGGATCATGATCGAGCATTGTGAAATTACCGGCTTCGGCAATTTGACGGAGTGCGCTCGCCCCTGGCTCTACAATCGCTGTAATGCGCTCGGCAATATCCTTTGCGCTCAAATGATTTTGGAACCACTGAAGAAATACGTTCAGTTGAGCTAAGGTTTCCGCCGTGCCGCCGGATTTGGAAATCACGATCAGGCCTGTGGTTGCATAGGGCAATCGTGCGAAAAGCTTAGCGAAGCTCGCCGGATCCACATTGTCGATAAAGTGGAGCGATGGCCCTTTCGACATGGCCAACGCATGAAGACATTTCCCACCGAGACTGGAGCCACCGGTTCCGAAAACGACGATATCGGTGAACTTTTCGCGGTATCGATCCGCAATCTCTTTCAAAGCAGGCAAATCGCCGTTGTCTGTAGCAATGGCGAGTGCCGGTAGGGCGCTGTCGGCCAAATCGGTGCGAATGCCCGAGATTGCCTCGGTCGTGCGCGCTTTTTCTGCGGCAATCGCCGACTCAGAAAGCCCGTCCGGGTGGATGCAGCGGGAGGTGTCTTGCGAGTAGAGCATGATCGAAGCCCATACTGCCCTTTGCAATCAAGAGCGTGCAACCGGCCCCGCGAACCGGGTCTGGCAGCGCGAAAGCGAGGGCTTACAGTCGGTTTTGAGCGGGAAAGACGGCGACTCGCAACGGTCTCAGGCCGTTACGGTTCTGGGCGTGCTCAACGTGAGGTGCATCGAACGTCGATCTTAGCGACATAGACCGTCGTGCCTTGTTGGCAGAAGGAAATTTCGGCGACCGGACCGCAAACGCAAACACGGTCGCCAGGGCCGAAACCACGCAAAGGACCGCCTAAGGTCAATAGACGGCCATCATCTGTGCGCATTGCTTGGCAGGTGACACCTTCGCCAGTTAATTGGCCGATATAGCAATTATTGGGTGCTGCTTTTGACGGTGGTGGATCATCGGCGCCGAATAAGGAGTCAATCCAAGACCGTTCCTTGGGACGTTGCCTCGGCGGTCTATAACCGGGAGTGGTGTCACCCTTGTGGAGGTCGAGCTGTTGCTGATAGTGGCCGCCGACAGAGGACGACGGCGGGGGCGTTGTTGCGGGTCTCGGTTGTCTTTGCACGTCAACCGTTCCGCTCGGTGTGCTGTGCGAACGCACATCCGGTGGCGCTAAACGCACCTTGGAAGATTGGGTGCGAATTTCCTGGTCCCCTTGCGCTGCATTTCTTGCGGCCTGCGCCCGAGCGCTTGCTGATGGGGGTGTATAGGCCGACTGAGTTGGCTGCCCAAAATCAGGGCGGAAGATCGATTCTGCTGTATCCGAGCAACCGGTAAGCAGCAAACAAATGGCGACCGCTTTTGCCGCCCGCGTCACGCGAGACCCTCTTGTCCGAGTTGGATGTACTTTTCCCGCCGCTTTGCACACAGGTTGCCGCCGCCGAGGGGTTGCAGGTTTTCGAGTGCGGCCTCGATACGATCCCCTGCGTTAGAAATCGCGGTTTCCTTGTCCCGGTGTGCGCCGCCCAACGGTTCGTCCACAATGTGATCGATCAAATTATGCTGCTTCAAGTCTTGCGCTGTCAGCCGAAGCGCTTCGGCAGCAGATTGGGCTGCATCGGCACTTCGCCATAGGATCGAGGCACAGCCTTCGGGCGATATCACTGAGTAAATGCTATGTTCGAGCATCAAAACTTGGTCGCCGGCGGCGATCGCGATCGCACCACCGGAACCGCCCTCGCCAATAATAATGCCGATCAAAGGCACTTTGACCGTAAGGCATGTCTCGATACAGCTGGCAATCGCTTCCGCCTGGCCACGTTCCTCTGCGCCGACCCCGGGATAGGCGCCCGGCGTGTCGACAAAACTGATGATAGGCAATTGGAAACGATCGGCTAAATTCATTAGCCGGTTCGCTTTGCGATAACCTTCCGGGCGCGGCATACCGAAATTATGCTCGACCCTTTCGTTGGTATCGGCGCCTTTT
>DLVK01000408.1:0-5938 GCA_003444235.1 Rhodospirillaceae bacterium | reverse complement strand
GTACTCGGTGCCTATCCGAAGCGGGCCCTGGCTTGGAAACGGATCTCCAAAATGATGCGGCTTTTGAAGCCGTCCCAGCGCAAGGGACGAAGGACCATCGTTGCCTCCAAGCGCCGGCCGGTTCGGCTCTATAATGCGCTGTTGGTCGGGCTTCGGCAAAAAGACGTGGTGTCGATCTGCAATACGCTTAAAGCAAAGAAGGAATATTGCCAGGGCCTGCCTCCGAAATGGCTCAATAATCCGAAGGCGGTGTGGCGATAGGCCTCTTTCCTTGGGCAAAGGCGCCAGTTAAATTCAATTCCCGGATTAAACATCAGATATAGAGGGAAATATGGGTATACCTGCTGAAGGCACCGAAGCGCCCGGCTTCACGCTTCCCAATCAGGATGGGAAGGATGTGAGCCTGGCGGAATATTCGGGCAAGAATGTACTGCTTTGGTGGTATCCGCGCGCGGATACACCTGGTTGAACGGTCGAAGGCAACGGGTTCCGTGATCGAATCCAACAGTTCAACGACCAAAACTGCATCATCATCGGATTGAGTTTCGATACGCCGGAAGATAACGGCAAGTTCAAGGAGAAGTTCGACTTTCCATACGATCTCCTGAGCGACCAAGACGGCGCCGTGTCGCAACAATATGGCGCGGCGCAAGCCGGCGCCGAAAAGGCCGCACGAATTTCAGTGCTGGTCGGGGCCGATGGCAAGGTTGCCAAGGCCTATGGCACGGTTACACCTGCCGATCATCCGGATGAAGTGCTGGCGGATTTGGCCGCGCTCGGCTAATTCGGTAATTTAGAGTTTGGGTTTCCGGCCTGTCGCCTGTTTTAAGCGCGGCAGGCCGGGTATCTTTTGACCCGTCGGGTGCGACTGATTAAAGTGCACCCATCACAATCAACCAACCAATGAGGGAGCGATGGCCATACCTGCAACAGGCAGCACGGCGCCGGCGTTCACTTTGCCCAATCAAGACGGGCAGCAAGTGAGCCTTTCGGACTTTGCCGGCAAGAATGTGCTGATCTGGTTCTTTCCGCGCGCATTCGGCGGCAACTGAACCAAGCAGATCGATGGGTTCCGTGATCGAATCCAAGACTACACTGCGAAAAATACCGAAGTGGTGGGAATTACCTTTAACCCACCGGAAGACCTGAAACAGTGGGCGGACGAGCATGGCTATACGGCTACGCTGCTCTACGATGCGGACCGTGCGGTTGCGATGTCTTATGGCGCTGCCGACAGTCCGGACCAGGAGAAGGCGACCCGTGTCTCGATCCTCGTCGGTCCTGACGGCAACATTAGCAAGACCTACGAAGTAGAAGATGCACCGGGTCATGCCGATGCGGTTCTTGCCGACGTTTCCTGACGCATTTCGCGGAAACTGATATCGAAGAAAGCCCGAGCGCCGATCGCGTTCGGGCTTTTTGATTTTAAATCGTTGGGTCGTCCGAAACCTCGACCAGCGTCTTGCCGAAATTGTCCCCCTTCAACAGGCCGAGCAATCCGCCGGGGGCATTTTCAAGGCTTTTAATGCGATGCTCCTTGAACTTCACCTGGCCGGATTCGACCCAGCCCGTCATGTCGGTGATGAAATCTTTGAAGTCACTTCCATAGTCGGTGACGATGAAGCCCTGTACCCGTGTCCGATTGGTAAGGATGGCGCGCATTAACAGCGGCAGTTTATTTGTGCCCTCGGGCAGGTCGGTCATCGAATATTGCGAGATCAGGCCGCAGACCGGCATGCGCGAGAAGAAGTTGAGATGCGGGATCACCGCTTCCAACACGCGACCGGCAACGTTCTCCCAATAGACATCGATCCCATCCGGGCAGGCGGCCGCAAGCTGGTCCTCAAAATCGTCTGCCCGATGATCGAGGCAGGCGTCGAAGCCGAATTCCTTTACCGCGTAGTCGCATTTTTCCGGGCCTCCGGCGACCCCGACGGTCCGGCACCCTTTGATCTTCGCAATCTGGCCGACGGTGGCGCCAACCGGGCCCGACGCGGCGGCGACCACCAGTGTCTCGCCTTCCTTTGGCTCGCCGATATTCTTTAGCCCCACATAGGCGGTCATGCCCGGCATACCAAGGACGCCGACGCCGGTTGAAATCGGCACGCCCTCGATCGGGCGCAGAGTACGCACGCCCTTGCCGTCGGACACGGCATAGGCCTGCCAGCCCGTATGGGTGACGACGATGTCGCCGGCCTTGAAGCGCTCGTTTTTCGATTCCTCGACCACGCTGACCGTGCCGCCGGTCATCACACCGCCGACCGGTGTCGGTTCCGCATAAGAGCGCGCGTCGCTCATCCGGCCTCGCATATAAGGATCGAGCGAAAGATAAATTGTACGAGTAAGGATTTGCCCGTCTTCGAGTGAGGGCAGGTCGGTCGTGACGATCTCGAAATCCGATTCCGAAGGCTCGCCGTCTGGCCGCCGCTTCAACAGCACTTGGGTATTCGTAGGCATCAATTTCCTCCCCGTATCAAGTCCGCTTTCCTATAGCACACTCGTTTGCAATGTGCGTCGGGGCCGGATCTACCGGCGGAAAAGTATGATTTGCGAATGATTATCATTTGCAATTTGTGCTCGGACGGTCTATAGAAGTTGCGAATCATTCGCAAGAAAGGGGCGTCGGATGTTCGTTTCCGACATTCAACCGTTCCAACGCCGACCCAGGCACAGGAGTTAGAAATGCAGGCGCTTTATCTGCAAGGCAGTGACGGCGAAGCATCGACGGAAAATTTGGTATTTTCCGAGCAGTTCGTCCTCTGGGCATTACGGTTGTGGTCCAATGGCGGTAGCGAGATTCCGGCGGTTCAGGAACGGTTGAGAGGCGGTTTCGAGCTTGCTGGCGCCCCCGACGCCTATCTCGGATTTGATGCCTTAATGACCTTCACCGAATCCCTACTCGATGTGGAGGTCGAAATTCATTGCCCCCAATGCCAGTACCTGTGCGGGAATGAAATTCGTGTGTTGGCCGCGATCTCCGCCATGCAGCGCGACGACGTGGACACTTTTAAAGCGATGATGAGCGATTGGATGGCGTCGGATGCGGTTTGGCAGTTGGCGCCGGTCTACGCGGAGTTCGCCAGCAGTTTGACCACAAGCGGTTTAACCTTGCGGCAATGGCTCGTGAGTGTCGAAGGTGACGACGGCGACGGCCTATATCAAACCGAAGGCCGGATGATCCAATAGGCGGAAAGCTGTTTCAGGCCAATTCCGGCACTGCGAAATATTCAGGATCCAGGAACACCGTTGTTCGCTTGGCGAAGCGCGGAAGATCGTTGTCGAACGCATCGCGGTGGTGCAGCAAACGGGCGTTGTCCCAAAGTAGAACGTCGCCGTTCCGCCAATCGTGCGTGTAAATAAATTTGTCCTGGATCGTATGTTCGATTACCGCATCGAATAGCGACTGACCATCCTCGTCGGCCATCCCTTCGATGGCGCTGGTGTGGTTGGGTGAAAAATAGAGCGAGCGCTGACCGGTCGCCTTGTTTTCGAGCACCATGTCGTGGGTTGCCGGTGGCGTGCGATCATCGATTGCCTTGGTTTCTTTCTTGGACTTGATGTAGCGGTGCCAGGTCTTGCTTTTTTGCTTGCGCATGAAGCTCGATAGCGGTTCGTGGGTGCCATATTTGCAGACTGCACGGGCGTCGTTCACTCGAGTGCGGAGATCTTCGGGCAGTGCGTCGTAAGCGGCGGCCGTATTGCAAAAAGATGTCATTCCGACCCCGCTTGGCATCTCCACGCCATAAAAAATCGAGCCGCTTGCGGGCCGCTGACGATAGATTTGATCGGTGTGCCAGACCAGCTCGTGGTTGCCGAGACCGCCGATGAGGTTGCCGTCGCCGGAAAAAAGGTTGGAGATGTAAAGTAGCTCCGGCGTCCGTTTGCTGGGGCGGCTGCCCCCAATCACTACATCGATCTCGCCAAACCGGTTGCTGAACTCGAGGAATTCTTCATCGGTCGGATTCTGCCGCCGAAACAGCAGTAGCGGGTCCTTTTGCCAGATTGCCCGGATGGCATCGAACGCTTCATCGTCGACGTTTGCCAAATCCGCATCGAGCACTTCGAGCCCGAGATTTTCAGACAGCGGGCGGGTCGCAAATTCCATTTTTCCCTCGCGTAGCGTGAACATGCATTTTAGAGGAGGGGGAGTGCCGAGGACAGGGGTCAGTCGCGGTTCGGAAGGTGATCGGGCAGCGGTAGTTCAGGTTCTGGGACGAGAAAAAAGTCAGGATCGAGAAAGATAGTGGTGCGTTTGGCGTAACGCGGTTGGCCAGGGTCGAATGCATCGCGGCGATGCAGCAACCGCGCATTGTCCCAAAACAAGACATCGCCGTTGCGCCAATTATGGCTATAGATGAATGTGTCCTGTAGCGCGTGGTCGAGCACCGCATCGATCAAATCGCGGCCCGCTTCTTCATCCAAGCCTTCGATCTCACTGGTATGATTTGGCGAGACGTAAATCGTCTTTTCCCCGGTTTTCACGTCCTCCAGCACCATGTCATGGACGACTTCCGGCGTCCGCTCTTCGACCTTTTTGAAATACTCCTCGTTAAAGCGCGCGCGCGGTGCGTTCGAAGAGTTTTCGAGAGCATAGCTTGCGAGGGGAAATCGCGTACTGTAGCGGCAGATTGCCCGCTTACCCTCGAGCCGATCTTTCATGGATTGGGGTAGAGTTTTGTAGGCCAAGGACATATTGCAGAACGACGTGGCGGCGATGCCGCTGGGCATTTCCACTCCATAGAAAATTGATCCGCTCGCCGGCTTGTCGCGATATATCTGATCCGTATGCCAGACAAGTTCACCACTGCCTAAGCCGCCAATTTCGCTGCCGTCCTGTAGGTAGAGGTTGGAAATAAACAATAGTTCCGGATAGTGCTCGTCGGGCTCGTTTTGGCCGATAACTATGTCCAGCGTGCCGAATCGTCGGCAAAACTCGATAAATTCTTCATTCGTCGGATTTTGGCGCCGGAACAAAATCAACGGTTCCTTTTGCCACAGGGCGCGAACCGCTTCGAAAGTCGCATCGTCGATGTCAGCCAGATTCACATCGAGCACTTCGAGGCCGAAATTTTCCGCCAGTGGCTGGGTGGTAAGTTCCATGGCGACCACGCTTATTCTTCGCGCCTCACCCTGTCAAGCGCGGGTCATGACTTTGTCGTGCTCCATTCGATATCTTTGGTGTTTGCGAGTAGCGGCGCGTGCGCACTAGCTTGGCCATAGGGGGAGGCGATAGGCGGATCTAAAAGTCTTGTTGCCGACGACGCTTCTGTTTTTTACGTCGTCGATTCTCCCGTTGCCATTCTCGCGATTTTTGCCGTTGCTTACGTAGTTTGCGGCGGTCCCGCCGACGCTCCTTCAACGCCTCGCGTTCCGCCTCTACTTCTTCTTTCTTATCGCGGATGCGGTTGAGCCGTTTTTTCTGGCGCGGAGTAAGCTGTTGCTGCCGTTGCAACCTCTCGAGACGCCGTTGCTTGCGGTCCAGGCGTTGCTTTTGGCGCCTTAGGTCGCGGAGGTTCGGCAACCGGAAGGTTGTCGTGCGGAGGCGGTTACCTCGTTCGACCACACCGCCCACGATAATCCTCCGGTTCCGAAGAGAGCGGTTCGATTGCACCGCACGCCGGTTGACCCGCAGGCCCCGAACTCGGAAATCATTGTTGTCTTTGCGGGCGAAGCCTTCGACGAGAAGCCGGCGATAGCGTCCGCCGAAGGGTACTTTCGGGCGAACGCGCAAGCGTTCCGGAACCAAACGGCCTTGCCTGAATTGTCCGGTGACAACAACTCGACGACCCGGTGCGATGTCGGCGATTGGTCGTCCATCGGGCCAATCGAAACGATGGCGTCCAACGGTAAACCCTTGGGCCGTGGAATCACTCACAAGGCCGACAATTCGCGCGCGCCCTTGAGGCCGGCGTTCGACACGGCTGGCATCGATAATGCC
>DLVK01000269.1:4095-5226 GCA_003444235.1 Rhodospirillaceae bacterium | reverse complement strand
GCCGCCCATATCCTTTTTCATCAGCAGCATGCCGCTCGACGGTTTGAGGTCGAGGCCGCCGGTATCGAAGCACACTCCTTTGCCGACCAGCGTTACCTTCGGGTCTTTCGGTTTGCCCCAGGTGAGATCGATCAGGCGCGGGGCCCGAACCGATGCCCGGCCGACAGCGTGGATCATCGGATAATTGTCGCGCAGCAAATCATCGCCAACGGTTACGGTACAGTTCGCGTCGAAACGCTCGGCCATTTCGTTGGCTGCGGCCGCTAGTTCTCCAGGCCCCATGTCTGATGAGGGTGTGTTGATAAGATCGCGCGCTAAATAAATCGCTTCGGCCATATTAGTCACAGCGGGAAGCGTTGCACTCGCCGGTAGGGCAAGTGTTGCCAGTTTGCGGTCCGAATTTTTGTATCGACGGAATCGGTAACACCCCAATGCCCAACCGAGGGCGGCGTTATCGATCGCGCTATCATTCATGTCGTCACTGAGTGTGTATGAACCGGCCCCAAGCTCGGTGGCGGCCGCACCCCACGACCAAATATCGGTATCTCCTTCGACACCCACCAATGCGCCGGCGGGGACCCCATCTTTCTTCGGTGGTAAGAGTAGGCTTTTGCCCGGCTTTCCGGTAAAGCCGGCGGCCTTGACCCAGGTGGCAAGATCGTCAGGCTGCTTCTCAAGCCAATCGTTAAGCGAGGACTTGGTTACGGGCGTAATGGCGATCGCGTCGCCATCGGTCTCGGTGGTGAAACAATCGAGCAATGGATGCCCCCCAAACGACGTCCCTGAATGCGGGACGAATTCTTTTTCTGGGTAAGTTCTAACCCTGTCAGGGGCGAACGGCAATAATGCGTTAGGATGTCCATGCTCTGAGCAGCATTTCGACCTCGCGCGCCGGATTCTCCGCACGCATCACGCTCCCCATCACGGCAATTCCCGAAGCACCTGCACTGGCAAGCTCGGAGGCTTTATCCGTCTCTATCCCACCGAGGCCAAGAACGGGCAGGGGCACTTGGCGGGCGATTTTCTCGAATCCGTTCGGTGTCAATGCAGGTCCGTATTCGGGCTTGCTTGGGCTGATGAAAACCGGGCTCAGCGTGATGTAATCGGCGCCTTCGTTGACTGCGCGCTGAA
>DLVK01000269.1:0-3796 GCA_003444235.1 Rhodospirillaceae bacterium | reverse complement strand
ACGGCGTCTGTTGCGGCTTGAGCTTCCTCTAAATTATGAGCCGAGACGCCAATGAGAGCGTCATCTCCCAACATTTGCCTCGCTGACCCGATGCCCGCATGGTTTTGAGGTAGATGAACTCCCGCAACGCCAGCGGCAAGCGCCGCATCGATATCCCCGTTGACAATAACCGTGGCGCCGTACGGCGCGGCAAGGTCGCGAAGATCGCCCAGGAGGGCAATTCGCCCGGCCGAACTCAGGTCCTTTTCCCGGAGCATTACCCAACGGCAACCTCCATCGAAGGCGGAACTGACAATTTCTTTAAGTGGGCGTACCGCTTGAGTGCGGTCGGTGATCAATAGCAGCGGCGGGTCGGGCAGACTCACGAACCGATGATACCGTCTTCCGGGCTGGAAGCTTGGGCGTAGCGCTTTTTCGGAATGCGTCCGGCCCGGTGCGCTAGGCGCCCTGCCGCGACCGCGTCCTTCATGGCTTGTGCCATCATCACTGGATCATGCGCCCGCGACACGGCCGAAGCCAGCAAGACACCATCGCAGCCGAGTTCCATCGCCAAAGCTGCATCGGAGGCTGTGCCGATACCGGCATCGACGATCACTGGCGTGGATACCAGATCGCGGATGATTTCGATGTTGTAAGGGTTGAGCACGCCCATGCCCGATCCGATCGGCGCGCCCAGAGGCATCACGGCAGCACAACCAAAATCGGCGAGCTTGCGGCAGGTAATCGGATCGTCAGTGCAATAGGGCAGCACCGTAAAGCCAGCGCGAACAAGTTCGTCGGCGGCTTTCAGTAGGTGTTCGGCATCGGGATATAGGGTGTCGCGATCGCCAATAACTTCGAGCTTAACCCAGTTTGTTTCGAGCGCTTCGCGAGCTAGTTCGGCGGTCAGCACTGCATCCTTCGCGGTATAACAGCCAGCGGTGTTGGGCAGGATGAAATAGTCGCCTTCCAGGAGGTCGAGGATGTTCTCACCACCGCCTCCGAGGTCGATCCGACGGATCGCGACGGTCACGATTTCCGCACCGCTCGCCTCGACCGAATCCAACATCACCTGATTGTTGGGGAAGTTGGAACTGCCAATTAGCAAATGCGAGGCAAAGCTTTGCCCGGCAATCGTCAGCGGATCGTCTAGAGGTTCGCTCATCGCATTCGTTCCGCTCAACCGCCCGGTGCCGGATGAACGATTTCAATGTCGTCACCGGGATTGATCGATACATCGGGCCAGCTTCGCCGGGGTACCACGCTGCCATTGACGGCGACGGCGACAAACTTGGCTGTCGGATCGATAGCTTCCGCTTCGAGCAGCTCGATTACCGTTGCCGCTGCAACCGCTCTTTTCTCACCGTTTATCGTCATCATTTCGCCCATATCGAATCCTATCAGGCGGCTCCCTGTTTGAGTTTGGTGCGTGCGGCGTCGAAGTCAATTGGCTTGTTCTTATTCTTTCGGCTCTTCGCGAAGCGGCCAAGTCCGAAGGGTGCTATCTCTTCCGGCACATCACCATCGAGAATATAGCGGCTAATGGCGTCCGCCGTCACTGGCGCGAGCAAGATGCCGTTGCGGTGATGGCCGGTCGCCATAATCAGACCTTCCATTTCCGTCGGACCCAGTATCGGGGCGTCGTCTCGACTGGTGGGGCGATGGCCGACCCACATTTCGTCGATGGAAAGCTCGTCTAGGCCCGGCACCGCCTCCCAGCTTTCGCGTAGAAGATGAAGCATGCCTCCGGCGGTAAGGTCGTGGTCGAAATCCTTTTCCTCGACAGTAGCTCCGATGATCAGCCGTCCGTCGAGGCGAGGGACCATATAAATGCCTTCCGGTGCCCATAAAACATGGCGCAATAAGTGTGCGGACGGATCCATGCGGAGCGCCAACACTTGACCTTTCAAAGGTCTTACCGGGGGCAGAAGTTCCTTTGGCAAACCATCGATCCCGCGGGACCAGGCGCCTGCGGCCAATACCACCATATCGGCCGGCGTTACTTCATCGCCGCAGCGGATACCCGTAACTTTACCGCCGGCGCTTTCGATTGCAGTTACCTCCGTATAGAGGCGGAGGTCTCCACCGGCAGCACTAAAGGCGATCCGCAAAGCATCGACCAAATCCCGATTTTCCACTTGATGATCGGAGGGGCTAAAGACCGCGCCGGTAACATTGGGGGTCAAAAACGGTTCTTTTTTGCGTGCTTCGGGCCCGCTCAGCCATTCCACATTGAGGCCCAGCTTGGATTGGAAATCGAAATTGAACTTGAGCGCTTCCGCGTCGTCCCGGTCGAGCGCAACGATCAACGTACCTTCGTCGCGATACCCGATGGGTATTTTCGCGGCATCTTCCAATTCATCGCGAAAGTCCGGCCAAATCTGCTGAGCTTTGAGATTGAGCTCAAGTAGCGTTTCTTCGCCTGGTTCGGCTTCGGCCTGGGCTGCCAGCATACCAGCGGCAGCCCAACTCGCACCCCGGCCAGGCTCGCTTTTCTCGAATACCGATACCCTCGCGCCGGCTTGCGCCAGCCGCCAACCGATCCCGAGGCCGCACACGCCGGCACCGATAATGGCGACGGTTGGTTTGGACCCTGTAGCGTTATCAATTGGTATCGACATATCGACTCCCTGCGCTGGCATAACCCAGATCAGGTTCCATGGGTGTGTTCTCAGCCGGCCCAAATAGAGGCGGCACCCCAGCTTAAGATTTCAATAGCTTAAGAGTAGCGTTTTGGCGCGGTTAAATTCAAGACCCGAGCAGGACTTGTCGCGGATTCACGCTTGAAAATCTTCTTTCGTGAAAAGGGACACGAGTTCAATATCCTGCTCAGAAAACGCTTGTTCGGCGCCGGCCAGCCGGTCTACCACGGTAATCACCGTATTCACCGTCAAACCCGCCTTGCGAACCGCGTCCACCGCCTGTAATGCGGAACCGCCGGTAGTGGTGACATCCTCGAACACGATCGCGGTTTTGCCTTTCGGCAAATAGCCGTCGATCTTTTGATCGGTGCCGTGGCCCTTGGTCTGTTTGCGAACGAAAAAGCTCGGTATGGGTTTTTCCGGGAAACTCCGCATGCTGAGCTGAGAAACGATAGGCACAGCGCCCATCTCAAGCCCGCCGATGCAATCCACGTCGCGGTCCTTGATTTCTTCCCATAGCGCTTCTGTCAGCAGGCTGGCGCCTTCCGGGTCCAGCATGGTCTTTTTCATGTCGAAGAACATGTTGCTTTTCGCCCCCGAAGCGAGGGTGAAGTCACCGTCTTTCAGCAGTGATTTGTCGTCGATGATGGTGCGCAGTCTTTCGCGTTCGGCGCTGTCCGCTGGCATTCTTGGCGTCTCCCTCGGTTCCGGCAGATGCCATCCTTGTAACGTGATTCGCGGCTTTGAACAGCCCTCACTTGGAGGTCATGACGAAGACGCCGTCCCAGTCCTCTGCCGGCGGATCGGCTTTGAGATGGTCGCAGCGATCGATATAGAGTTTACAAGGCGCGTCTTCGGGATTGAGCGAAAGCCCGCGCTTGAAACAATCTTGCGCGTCGTCCCAGCGCATTTCGCGATAGGCCCCCAGTCCGTCGCGGAAACTGCCGAGAACGTCTTGCATGTTGGGGAAACTTTCGTCGTCGTGATAGTCGAGTACTTCGAATATGCCGACAGGCTCGGTCTTGCCTTGGACAATCACCCGGTCCACTTCGCGGGTACGATAAGTGCCCTTTAGCTGCGCATGAGTGTATTCGCTGATCATGATGCGGGCACCGTATTGCTTGCAGCCGCTTTCGAGCCGGGCAGCGAGGTTCACGCCATCGCCGATGATGGTG
>DLVK01000143.1:0-4249 GCA_003444235.1 Rhodospirillaceae bacterium | reverse complement strand
AATCCAATCACGTCTCGACGCGCTGGTGGCTGAACTCAATACGGAGCGGGAGGAAAAGGAGAAGGCTGCGGCGGCACAGACGAAGATTGAAATGGAATTGGATAGCCTATCCGAAGATTTGGCTCGCCTAAAACAGAACGAAACGGAATTGTATCAAGACCTTGCCGAAAACCGGGTAAAGCATGAACAGGCGTTGAAGGATTTAGCGGCCGCGGAAAACAGCGCTAAGCGGTTCAAAATGCTGTTCGGTAACCGTACCAATGTCGCAGCGAATTCGGCGCAGGAATTGTTATCGGTCCGCAATGTCGTTTTGAGCGCGCTGCCCTATAGTGCGTGCGGGGAAATCGCCGCGTCTTTGTCCAAGGCAACCGGTTTGAAGGTTGCTGATGGCGCGCAACGCTGGTTTCCTAACGATTTTCTGTTGGAGGACGCGTTTGATAAAAATAGTCAGGTAATTGTCGACACGCACCTTGACGCATCGCCGCGAAATCTGACCACGTTGCGTGAAATCGATGCGACATTGGTGCTGTTAATTTCCGATCCTCGGATTATCGTTGTGAAACGAGCGCGCGCGATAGCGGGAGAAGGAACCGATCATGGGTATGAAGACCGAATTACTCCGGGCGTGGGCGAAAGACAGACTGACAGTGTTGGCGAGGTGGTGGACTGGCTTCTTGAGAATTTTGTACCCCATATCGGGAAGTGGTATGCGGATTGGATCGCGTATCTAAGTTCCCGCCCCAATAGTCCTATTATAGAGATTAACGAGCACGAATTGGACGAGGCATGGGTTGGCGAAGTTTTACGGTCGTTCGTCCCAGGGTCGGATGGCGAGGCGCTTTCTTTGCCTTCTAGCCATGAGTTTGTATGGCGAGATGATTTGTCCGAAGCGCAGGAAGCCAAATTGTTGTTGGCATTACCTACGGAAGTCAAAAAACGCTACGGCTGGACCATCGCTGAAAATTCCTAAAATTGGGGCGTAATGACGTGGTTTCCCGGCGTCGTCGTAATGACGCTGGTAGCGCGAAGAATGTTATTTCGAAGGCTGCAAAATACCGCAAATAAAACCCTAATGCATGGCTTCTGGTTACATAACGGACAACTTTTTTAGGCGGCTTGCATAAGGGACATGCGCTAGCTAGGGTCCAGCATGAAATTTTCGTTGAATACTGTGGTTTGGGGTGAGCCCTACGTCCGGTCTTTGCTCGACCGGTCACTTCCGACACTGTTTTCCGAAGGCAACCTCCTAGATGAAAACTGGCGATCGACTTTCGTCTATCAATTGATGACGACGGAAAAAGATTTTGAAACCATCCAGCGCGCGAAAATTTTTGAACGGCTGAAATCGACTATTGAAGTGGAGGTTTTGTACATCGACGATATCCACGTCGATGAGAGCGAAACGACCTACAAATACAATAAGGTCAGCATTGCTCAAACTCGAGGCATGAAACACGCGATGGAGTGTGATTGCGACGGCATGTTTTTCCTATATCCCGATTTCGTTTACGCGACCGGGTCGTTAAGCATCATCGCCAAATCACTGTCGGAAGGACATTGCGCTGTAATGTGCCCGATTCCATTTATCGCATCCGAAGCGGTAAAAGATGGCGTGATCACAGCACTTGGGTGTGAGGTGTCGACGGAACAAGGCCGAGAAGTTTCTTTGGCGCCACGTCAGTTGGTCGAACTCAGTATTAGGCATCCCCATCCCGTCAATGTCGGTTTCGATGTGGATTCCGGCGTATATGGCGAATGGCCCGGGGTCTTTATCTGGTCGGTTCCCGGCCAAGGGCAGCTGATTCGTAGTTTTCACTTACACCCCATCGGATTGTTATTGCGGAAGGACGATCCGTCGTTTCTGATTCATTTCGAAGTCAGTTTGGACGATGAATTTGTCTCGCGGGTATATAAAACCGACGATAACTTTATGTTTATTGACGATTCCGACAATCTCGCGATCTGCAGCATGCGCGGTGTCGAAGAACCGCCCCACACTATGAATGGGTATCGTGGCAATATACGGCGTGCAGCAATTTGGGCGGAAGAGTATACCGGAACCATACTCAGGTATTTTACCAGTGTTAGTTTTTTCTGGCACTACGAGGACATCGACAAGGATGACTGGCAACAAGCGCAATTTCGTTCTGATGAGTTCATGAAAATGTTGAATTACCGATTACGAGTGCCGGCTACAATTTTGCATATTGAAGACCCCGAATCATTTGAAGCTCGGCGGCGGCGCATGTTTCATTTCTCGCACGCTAATGAGTAATGATTTGCTATCGGAGTCGCGATGGTTTCGGCGAGTGAAAAAAACTCCACCTGATTAGGAATTTCTTGAATGACGACTTATTTGATTACAGGCGGCAATGGTGTTTTTGGAGTTCATACCGCTTTGCATCTTTTGGCGGAAGCGGACCCCGAGAAGGTAATTTGTGTCGGGCGAAATTTTGAACGGCCCGAGCCCTTTTCGTTGGGGCTCGGCAAGAATGACAGCCGGTATGAATATGCGCAAATCCATATCACCTACGAAATGGACCGATTTTGTGAATTACTCGAGGAAAAGCAGCCGGATGTGATTATTAATTTTGCGGCCTTGAGCGAGGTACCAACATCGTTCAAACGTGCCTGGCGCTACTATGACACCAATGTGACGGCGCTGGCGAAAATGACGGAATTCCTCTGTTCGAAAAAGTTTCTGAAGCGCTTTATTCATATCGGCAGTTCGGAAATTTATGGAGCGGTTAGCGAACCGGTAACTGAGACGGCCCCATTTATTCCAAGCAGTCCTTACGCTGCGTCGAAGGCGGCGGGCGATATGCACATAATTTCTATCGCCAACGTTTTAGGTTTTCCGATGAATATTTTGCGGCCTTCCAATTGCTATGGTCCTGGCCAATTGCTGTATCGCATTTTACCGCGGAGCGTTCTATGCGGTTTGACAAACCGCAAACTGCCGTTACAAGGTGGTGGCAAGGCGGAAAAATCCTACATGCATGCCAAAGATCTTGCTCGAGGGATACAGCTGGTTGCGGAAAAAGCGCCCGACGGCGAGATCTATAATCTTGGTCCGGAACAACCCGTCTCAATACGCACTTTGGTGGAAATGACGGCGCAACGCATGGATGTTGCATTCGATGATTTGTGCGATATCGTTGAGGACCGACCCGGCCAAGACATGCGTTATTGGCTGGATAGCACCAAAATCACAAATGAGCTCGGTTGGGCGCCGACAATCGATCTTGAGGAGGGAATCGATTCTATGATCGAATGGGGGCGAAAATACCTCCCACAAATCCAAGAATTGCCCGACTTTTTTCAGTTCCAAGCTTAATCAGTGACGAAAAAGAACGTCAACAGGAATGCCTAGAGTCAGTGTTTTGATTGCGACGTATCGCCGTCGATCTTTGCTACAAAGGGCGATAGACTCAGTCTATAAACAAGACTTTGACGACTATGAACTTGTTGTGGTCGATGATTGTTCGCCTGATGATACACCGCAATTAATGCATGAGATGGCCGAACGGGATTCCCGTATTCGCTACATCAGGTTGGATCAAAATATTGGCAGTAAACATGGTGACCGTGAAATCCTGCGGCGATTTGTTAACGAATGGGCGCAGGGAGAATTTTTTATCTACCTTTGCGACGATGACTACTGGATTCCAACGGACTTGCTAAGCCGTTCGGTTGAGGTAATGGAGGCAAATCCGGGTGTGGTCCAGGTGATGGGGGCGCAAGTCCAAATTTATCCAACCGCCGTAAATTCCATTCCAACGATGAACAGTTATTGGCACTACGAAATTGCACATGGTGTCCCCAATGGCCTTGTTATGAAAGGCATTTTCCCGAATGGCCCGATCCCGAGGAATGAGTTTTTGGAAATGCAGTCCTTCGACCCCGTCACACGCAATGTTTTGACTGGCGCTTCGTTGTTTCGCAAATCCGCTTTCAAAGCCGCAGGCGTCCTAGCGAGCCGTAAAGGTGCACGCTGGCAAGCAGGTTACGAACTCACCACCGGCATAGCGACGCAAGGGGATTCCTACTACTTCGATCAACCCAGTATCGCTGCGGGCGTTGACATCAATAGCGCGAGTTTTCGCGGCACCCAACTGGGCCATCTGCAAGATTGCCTTAGGTCACTCAAAATCGCGTTCAAGAAACCTAAAAAAGTCGCAGGTTCGGAAGACCGGGCGATGTTCAATTACTACGAACGCAAGATGAAACACGCGGTTATGTTCAACTA
>DLVK01000579.1:0-6099 GCA_003444235.1 Rhodospirillaceae bacterium | reverse complement strand
GGTGGTGGATAACCTCGGCGTCAACGGTTTATCGCCAACGCCCTTGCCGAAGGAAGCGGAGCAGCGGATTTTCGATGCGGGTGGCGTGGTCTCCAACGGCCCGCTGATCGACATTACATTGGCCGGTGCTTTTCCCGACAACGTGAAACGAATCTTGCGCGAAGCGTTTGCGGCAAAAAACAACGGCGCAGTGATCATGACCCCGGGTTCTTCCGCCGAATTCAACCCGGAGCGCACAGTCACACCGCTAAAAGAATTTCTCGGTCACGAAAAACCTTTCGGAGCCGCTCTCATTCCCGAGGCGGCGGATACTGCCCGGCTAATGAGTTCGATGAAAATTCCCGCCTTCAAATCACCCGAAAGCTGCGCCGATGCCATGCGTGGATTTTTGGAATGGGAGGCGCCGAAACCGTTGCCGAAGAAGCCAACCGTCGATCTCAAACGTATCGCGCGGCCTCTGAACTCAGCCAATAACAGCGTACTCGATGAAAGTCAGTGTCAGCGTGTTTTCAGAGCGCTCGGCATCGGTCAGGCCAAATCAGCGGTTGTCGCTTCGGCGAAAGAGGCTTTGCGTAAGGCCAAGAGCATTGGCTTCCCGATGGTCGTGAAGGTTATCTCGTCGGACGTGCCCCATAAAACCGAAGCCGGCGGCGTTGCGCTGGGGATCGAGTCCCGCAAAGAACTGGAAGCCGCGGTCAAACGCATTGCCCGTAACGTGAAGAAGTTTGCACCAAAAGCCAAAATCGACGGCTTTCTAATGCAAAAGATGGAAGCGGGCCTGGCCGAAGTGCTTATCGGATACCGCGTCGACGATATCGTCGGCCCAACCATCGTTATCGGAACCGGCGGCATACTCTCGGAGATTTACAGCGATGCCGCTGTTCGTCTGGCGCCGGTCAACAAGCGAACCGCCCTCGAGATGATCAAGGAGGTGAAGGGTTTGGCCCCGATCCGCGGCTATCGCGGTTTGCCGAAAGGCGATCTCGATGCACTGGCAGAAGCCGTTCAACAACTTTCGCAACTCGCTCATCTGGGCGATGCTGTCGCCGATGCGGAGATAAATCCCCTGATCGTTAAAAAGAAGGGTGTCGTTGCGGTTGACGGTTTGATCGTAAAAAATCAGTAAACAAGAAGAACCCGGGAGGAAAACATGGCCCGCCCGAGCCTGGCACAAGCTATTTTCGAACCGCGCGGTATCGCGCTGATCGGCGCGTCCGACGAAAAAGGACGCAACAATTCACGGCCGCAGCAATATTTGAAGAAGCACGGCTATAAAGGCAAAATCTATCCGATCAATCCGAAACGAAAATCGGTCTATCGGGTCAAGGCGTATCCGTCGGTGACCGATGTGCCCGGCCCCGTCGATCATGCCTTCATAATGACCGGGCCCAACGTCGTGCCGGCGGTAATGCGCGATTGCGCCAAGGCGAAAGTTAAAGTGGCCACAATTTTCACCGCGGATTTCGCCGAGGCCGGTGCGGATGGGGTCAAGCTCCAAGCGGAAGTGGTCGCCGAAGCGAAAAAGGGCGGGGTCCGGGTGATCGGGCCCAACTGCATGGGGGTCTACAACATGGACCCGCCGGCGATGATTTCGCCCAACACGGTGCTGCAACTGCCGAAAATCTTCAAAGGCAACATCGGCGTCATTTCCCAAAGCGGTAGCCTCACCGGAACTTTCCTATCACGCGGCCAACATCGCGGCATGGGGTTTTCCAAAATGGTTTCGATCGGCAATGAGTGCGACCTCTCGGTTGCGGAAGTCGGCGAAATGCTGATCGACGATCCCAAAACCGAATGTATTCTGCTGTTCTTGGAAACGATCCGCCATGAACCCGCCTTTACCGCCATGGTGCGGCGCGCGTTCAAGGTCGGAAAGCCGGTTATCGTCTACAAGCTGGGCCGTTCGGAAGCCGCAGCTGAGTTCACTGCGTCTCATACGGGCGCTATTGCCGGTACCGATAGTGCGGTCGAAGCCTATTTCCACCATCACGGCGTGGTAAGGGTCGATCAATTCGAAACGCTTCTCGAAATGCCGAACCTGCTCTTGGGTCGTAGCCCACGGCCCGGCCACCGGGTTTCGGTAATCACCACCACAGGCGGCGGTGGCGGCATGGCGGTGGACAGGCTCGGCGTCGCCGGGCTCACCGCAGCCCCCTTGCCGGACAAGGCGGTCGCCCGCATAGAAGCCGAAGGCGGCTTGATCTCCAACGGCCCATTGCTCGACCTCACTTACAAAGGTGCGACCAAAGAAAATACCGACCGCGTGCTCAACGAGGTCATGAATTCCAAGGCCAACGATGCGGCAGTAATGGTGATCGGCTCTTCGGCCCAGTTCAATCCGGAAGTCTCGGTGCGGTCGCTTATCAAATTCGCTGGCCAGGACAAACCGCTAGGCGGATTTCTCGTCCCGGAAGCGGCGGAAAGCGGTCGCCTTCTTACCGAAGCCGGCGTGCCTTGTTTTCGCACGCCGGAAAATTGCGCCGATGCGATGCGGGCATTTCTCAGGTGGCATAAACCCAAGCCGACGCCGCGCTCACCAGCTATCGACCTAAAGCCGGCCCGGGCTGCGATCGGCAATGAAGGCCACCGCTCGCTCGACGAACGCCAATGCCGCACCGTTTTCGGCAAACTCGGCATCAAACAGGTTGCCGCCGCGTTCGCAAAGACCGTCGACAGCGCGACCAAAGCTGGAGACGCGGTCGGATTTCCCTGTGTCGCCAAGGTGGTGTCCAAGGATATTCTTCACAAAACCGAAGCGGGCGGCGTACTGCTCGGCATCAAAAATGCGAGGGAACTGGCTAGCGGATTGAAAGCGATGGAATCTCGCATTGGCCGCGAACTGCCGGACGCAAAAATCGAAGGCTATCTCATCCAGAGCATGGTAAAGGGCCTGGCAGAAGTGCTCGTCGGTTATCGGCTCGACGATTTGGTGGGCCCGACTGTCGTATTGAGTGCCGGCGGCGTAATGTCGGAACTTTATGGCGACGCCGCGGTCCGCCTGGCACCGGTAAATCGCAAAACCGCCTTCGAGATGATCGAAGAGGTCACCGGCCTGGCGCCTATCCGTGGCTATCGCGGCATGCCGAAGGGCGATCTCGACGCCATCGCCGACACGCTGGTCGCTATTTCACAACTGGCGTTCGTCAAACGGCCTAAATTGACCGAAGCGGAAATCAATCCGCTGATCGTCAAGGAAGAAGGCAAAGGTGCGGTTGCCGCCGATGGCTTGATCGTACTGCAATAAGAATTCTTGCGAGGAGATTAGAAATGTCTGGAAACGGAAATCTACCGGTAGGCCTTCGCCACAAAACCGGACGTCACACCAAATTGCGTGATCTGCTCGCCGATGAAAAAATTCTCGCGGCCCCCGGCGCTTTCGACTGCATCTCCGCGCGCCTCGTGCAAAATGCGGGTTTCGACGCGCTTTATCTAACCGGATCCGGTATGTCCATGAGCCTGATGGGATCGCCGGACCTCGGCATGCTGTCCTACAGCGAAATCATGGACCATGTTCGGCGAATCACGGACACGGTGGAAATTCCCGTCATCGCCGATGCGGACACCGGTTACGGCGGCCCGCTCAATGTGGTGCGCACCACCCGCGACTTCGAGGCGGCGGGCGTATCCTGTATCCAAATCGAAGACCAGCAGTGGCCCAAACGCTGTGGTCACATGCTGAACCGCACCATCGTCAGCATCGAGGAAATGTGCGGGCGTATCAAAGCTGCCGTCGATATCCGCGACGACCCGGACTTCGTCGTCATGGCGCGCACGGATGCCCGCACCGACCACGGCATCGACGAGGCCATCGAACGAATGAATGCCTATATCGAGGCGGGCGCGGACGTGGCCTTCGTGGAAAGCCCCGAAACCGCCGACGAAATGAAAATGCTCAACGAGCAAATTCCCGCCCCCACGCTGGCCAATATGGTCGAAGGGGGCCGCACCCCCTTCTTGCCGTTCCAGGAACTGCAGTCACTCGGCTACAACCTTGTGATTTATCCGGGTGCTATGGGCCGAGTTCTCGGCCGTTCCGGCGCGATCGTGCTCGACCATTTGAAAGAGACCGGCAGCACCGACGGCATGCAGGAGATGATGCTCGATCAACCCCGGCTGTTCGGTCTTTTCGACTATTACGAATGGACCGATTACGAAGCGAAATTCGGCGCAAACGAGGACGCCTAAGCAACCAATTATTCGAAGGGATCAATACAATGTCTGGTAACGGAAACCTCCCGGTCGGCCTAAGGCACAAGAAAGGCCGCAACACCCAATTGCGCGAACTCCTGAAGCGAGACGACATTCTCGTTGCTCCAGGCGCATTCGATTGCATCTCGGGCCGCATCGTCCAAAACGCCGGTTTCGATGCGCTGTATCTGACCGGTGCCGGGATTTCCATGAGCCTGATGGGAGCACCCGATCTCGGCATGCTGTCCTATGGAGAGATCATTTCCCACATCCGTCGGATCTCCGATGCGGTGGAAATCCCCATTATCGCCGATGCGGATACGGGCTATGGCGGGCCGCTCAATGTCGTGCGCACAACGCGCGACTACGAAAAAGCCGGGATTTCCTGCATCCAGATCGAGGATCAACAATGGCCGAAACGGTGCGGCCACATGATGAACCGTATGATCGCGCCGGTCGAAGAAATGTGCGGGCGGATCAAGGCCGCGGTCGACATCCGCAACGATCCGGACTTCGTCGTCATGGCACGGACCGATTCACGCACCGATCACGGTATCAACGAAGCTATCGACCGGATGAACGCCTATATCGAAGCAGGCGCCGACGTGGCCTTCGTGGAAAGTCCCGAAAGCGTCGACGAGATGAAAATGATCAACGAACAAATCTCCGCCCCGACGCTCGCCAACATGGTCGAAGGAGGGCGCACACCTTTCATTCCTTTTCCCGAGCTCCAAAAGCTCGGTTACGACCTCGCCATCTATCCGGGGTCCATGGGCCGGGTCCTCGGCAAATCGGGCACCCGCGTGCTGGAACACCTAAAACAGGAAGGTACGACCGAAGGCATGGCCGACTGGATGTTCCAGCAACCGGACCTTTTCGCGCTATTCGACTACAAAGATTGGACCGAATACGAGGCGAAGTTCGGGAATCGGGAGTAAGGCTCAAGCCCTCAATACAGCCAAGGCGCGGTTTCTCGCCTTTTCTCTTCATAGGCGGTGATATCGGCCTCGTACTCTAGCGTCAGGCTGATATCGTCGAGGCCGTTTAGCATGCAATGTTTGTGGAGCGGATCGATCTCGAAGGTATAAGTCGTGCCATCGGGGCCGGTGACGATCTGCTCATCAAGTTCGATGGTAACTTCCGCGCCCGGATCGTCGTTCAGCTGCTTCCGTAGCGTATCGCAATCGGAGATCGAAAGGCGAACCGGCAGCATGCCGTTCTTCATGCCGTTGTTGTAGTGAATGTCGCCGAAACTGGGGGCAACCACCGCGCGAATGCCGTTCGCAAGGAGCGCGTATACCGCCGCTTCGCGCGACGAACCACAGCCCCAATTCTCATCGGAAACGACGATCTGGCCCCGGCGGTATGGTTCCTGGTTGAGGATAAATTCGGGCTTTTCCGAACCATCCTCGTTGTATCGCGCATTGTTGAACAAAAAGAGCGGATAGTCGGGATCGCTCCGCTGCTTCCGCAAGAATCGCGCGGGGATAATCTGGTCCGTATCCACATTGACCCGGTCGAACGGGATGCCAATGGCGGTAAGCGTCGTGAAGGGTTCCATCCTACCGCTCCTCCATCAACGTGCGGACGTCTGCGAACCTGCCGGTCACGGCGGCGGCCGCCGCCATGGCCGGGCTCACTAGATGGGTCCGCGTGTCGGGACCTTGCCGGCCCTCGAAATTACGGTTCGAGGTCGATGCCGACCTCTCGCCCTTGTTCAGAAGATCGCCATTCAGTCCGACGCACATGGAGCAGCCCGAATAGCGCCACTCAAATCCCGCGTCCGTAAATATGCGATCGAGCCCTTCCGCCTCGGCCTGTTTACGGATTTGTCCGGAACCCGGCGAAATCATCGACCAAACCTTAACTTTGCGACCTTTGACCACTTCCGCGGCAAGCCTCAGGTCCTGT
>DLVK01000325.1:18783-19297 GCA_003444235.1 Rhodospirillaceae bacterium | reverse complement strand
AGATGGCGATCTTGCTGGCGACCGGTCTTTTGGTGCTTGTGTTGGATGTGGAACCTGCTGCCGGCGCGTTCATCAACCTCTGCAGTTATGGGCTGATCCTGATTTATCACATGTTCATCGTCACGAGCGTTTGGGGCTTCCGGGGGCGCAAGGCATTCATGATCTCGCTCTCGGAATTCTTTATCGTAAAGTTCGCGCTCGGGATGACGCTGATGCGGTTGGGGTAGGGTCAATAATCCACTGACACCAGATAGAGCCCATTGGCCGGAGCCGTTGGCCCGGCCGCCGCGCGATCCTTCGCCGCCAGCGCTTTTTCCACCCGGGACCTGTCCCATTTGCCTTCGCCGACCAGTTTCAGTGTGCCCACGAAATTCCGCACCTGATGATGCAAAAAGGACCGTGCGTCAGCTTCAATGAGAATTTCGTCTTCCTGGTTCAATACCGCAAGCCGATCCAACGTCTTGACCGGAGAGTCGGCTTGGCACGCAAGTGCCCGGAAACTTGTAAAATCATG
>DLVK01000325.1:505-18481 GCA_003444235.1 Rhodospirillaceae bacterium | reverse complement strand
GCCCGGAAACTTGTAAAATCATGCTTGCCCACAAGCGCCTCTGCCGCATTTGCCATAGCTGCGGTATCGAGCAATGACGGCACATGCCAAACCCGATCTGCACGCAAGCTGGGCGGCGCACGCCGGTTCAAAATGCGATAGCGGTAATGTCGGCAGGTTGCTGAGATGCGGGCATTAAAGTCCGGTGCCGCCTCCTCGGCGCTTAGAATCGATATGGGCGACGGTTTCAGGTGAAAATTAAGTCCGTCACGCACCGAATCTCGCGTGACGTCTTTATCAAGGTCGAAATGGGCGACCTGGGCCAAAGCGTGGACGCCGGAATCCGTGCGACCGGCACCATGCAAGGTCACGCGTGTCTGAGCAAAGTTTTCGATCGCGGTCTCGATAGATTCCTGCACCGATGCGCCGTTGGCCTGACGTTGCCAGCCTACGAAGGGACCGCCGTCATATTCGATGACGATTTTCCAGCGCGTCGTCATGTGAGCCGCATCCCGGCGGCGATGCGCGTGCCGCGCAAAAAATCCTGTGCTGCCAACGCCCGTTTGCCGGCGCGTTGTAGGCGAAGCAGCCGGAGACTGCCCGCTCCGCAGGCAATCGTGAGTTCGTCGTCGAGCACCGCACCCGGCGCGCCGTTCCGTTCATCCAAGGCTGCCTGTAGGATTTTTATGCGCGCGCCCTCATGGTCGAACCAACTGCCGGGCCATGGTGTAAAGGCACGGACTTGCCGCTCCAGATCAATGGCTGGGCGCGCCCAATCGAGGCGCGATTCCGCGGGGTCGAGTTTATCGGCATAGGTCGACCCTGTTTCCGGTTGAGGGGTCGGTGTCATCGTCCCCTTTTCTAAGCCGTCCAAAGCCTCAACGATTGCCGCGGCTCCGATTTCCGCAAGCGCATCGTGAAGGCTTTCGCCGGTGGTTTTATCCGTGATGGGTGAAGATTTCGCCAATAGCATCGGGCCAGTGTCGAGACCTTCGTCCATCTGCATGATCGTGATGCCTGTTTCATCATCGCCGGCGAGGATAGCGCGCTGAATTGGTGCCGCGCCGCGCCATCGCGGCAGCAACGACGCGTGGATATTGATGCAACCCCGCTCCGGTGCGTCCAACACAGCCTTTGGAAGAATCAAGCCATAAGCGGCGACCACGGCAACCTCGAGATCAAGCGCGGCAAAGCTTTCGCAAGCGCTAGGGTCGCGGAACGATTTCGGCGTGTACACCGGTATGTCCAACGCCTGTGCGGCGTCGTGCACCGGGCATCTTCGTTCCTTCTGCCCCCGGCCCGCCGGTCGCGGCGGCTGGCAATAAACAGCGGCGACTTCGTGGCCGGCCTCATGCAGGGCACGCAACGGGCCCACTGCGAAATCCGGCGAACCCATGAAGGCGATACGAAACGGCATTCTTATCTCCAGCGGAAACGCATCACGGGGTTAAGCCGAGGCTTTTTGTTTTTTGATTTTCTTAAGCTTCCGCAAAATCATTCCGCGTTTCAAATGCGATAAATAGTCCACGAAAAGCGTGCCTTGCAGGTGATCGATTTCGTGCTGGATACAGGTGGCAAGCAGTCCATCGGCATCGAGTTCCACTTCTTCGTTTTTTTCGTTCAGATAGCGGACCTTGATCTTCGCCGGCCGAGTGACTTCTTCGAATTGATCCGGCAGCGACAGGCAGCCTTCCTCGTGGGTATTGGTTTCCTCCGATTGCCAAAGGAGTTCCGGGTTGGCCATGCAAATCGGCTCCCGCTCTCCCTCGCCCTTGGTCACGTCGATCACGATGACCTGCTTCAGAACGTCGACTTGCGGAGCCGCTAGGCCGATGCCGGGGGCGAGATACATCGTCTCCAGCATATCTTCCATCAGCCGGGAAACATTGGCGTCTACCGTCTCGACCGCCTCGGACTTTTTCTTGAGCCGTGGATCGGGCGCGATGATGATCGGCAGAACCGGCATTTGCGAACTCCCATTGTGCAAAATCTCATCGCTTCCTATGGGCACACTCGCCGGAAATCAAGTGCGGAGATGCAGAAGCGATTCCCCCATGTTAGATTCTTTGGTGATGAATCCCACCCTGGAATCCCTGCTCAACAACCCGACCTTTTTGGTCGCCCTTGGCGCTCTGCTGTTGGCGCTGGTGGCGACGGGAGTGCTAATCGCCGGCAGGCGGCGCGATCAATCGTCCGAATTAGCCGCCAAAATCAGTCTTTTAGCCGAACAACAAGCAATTGCGCAGAGCCAATTGAGCGAGCGTTTGCAGGCCCAGGAACGGGCGTTGACCAAGTCTCTCGACGAACGTTTGGAAGCGGTCAGCCGGCGGGTCGGCGACTCGCTGGTCAAACAGGCGAGCGAGAACGCCAACACGATGACCGATTTGCGTGAGCGCCTCGCAGTGATCGGTAAGGCGCAGGAAAACATCACCCAGCTTTCAACCGACGTGGTCAATCTGCAGCAAGTGCTGTCGAACAAACAAACCCGGGGGGCCTTCGGCGAAACCCAGCTTGCGGATCAGGTCAAAAATATTCTACCGCCGTCGGCTTTCGGATTTCAGGAGCAGCTGCCGAACGGTAGTCGGGTCGATTGCTTGTTGAAGTTGCCGAATCCACCGGGACCAATCGCGGTCGACGCAAAATTTCCGCTTGAGAGTTTCAACCGGTTTCGTGCGGCCGAGGACGATGCGGAGAGAGAAGTGGCGCGGAAGCAATTTGGTGCCGATGTGCTAAAGCATGTGAAAGACATTTCCTCGAAATACATCATCCCTGGAGAGACGGCGGATAGCGCCCTGATGTTTTTGCCAGCCGAAGCGGTTTATGCGGAGCTGCATGCATCGTTGCCCGAGGTGGTCGAGAAATCCCATCGTGCCCGGGTCTATATCGTATCGCCGACGACATTGATGGCGACACTGAACACTATTCGCGCTGTGCTGAAAGATGCAGAGATGCGGGAACAGGCCGGATTGATCCAAAAGGAAGTCCTGGCGATGAACGACGATGTGGGCCGCTTAGACGACCGCGTGTCGAAACTTCAGCGCCATTTCGGCCAGGCCGAGGATGATATCCGCCAAATTCGTATTTCGACCGAAAAGGTGCAGAAACGCGCGGTGCGAATTGCCGAAGTGGAGCTCGAAGATCAGGACACGCCACCGGTCCCTGATCTGCGCGAGGAGGCTGCGGAGTAGGGGTTACCGGTGAACCCGGACTTTATAGGTTAGCACCGCCTTACCGCCCGCCGGTACATTCAAGGTCCAGACCGCCTGTTGCGCTGTATTTTTGCTGTGCCGGTGAGTTTCTTCCAGAATTCGCCACTCGCCCGGAAGGTATTCGACGATTTTGACCGCCGCCGGTTTGGATTTCGCGTTTGAAACTTCGATTTTGTAGGCAGCTTCAAAAGTATTCTTGGCGAGACCTTGTTTTTTGAACGAGGTTTGCCTGCGTTTCGTCGAAATATCGAAGGCGCGGCCCAGAGAAAGTTCTACTTTGCGGCCCTTGGCGGTGTGACGCATACGGTCTTCGCCGAGAAAAATAGAGCTTCCGTCGTCATGCTTGCCGTAAACCCGAACAATTCCCGCTGCTAGGGGCACTCCAAGTCCGTCCGATTTCGCGTTCTTGAATCGGAGAATGATCTCCGCGTTTTTGCGTTGTACGCCGCCGTGACGGCGATAATGGAACCCTCGGCCGCTCAGTCGATATTCACGGACCACGGGAACCTTGGTCGCTTTCAACAAGGCGAGCTGTTTTGTCTGCTGATTTGCTAACGTTGCCTTGCGAGGTAATTGGTAGAGGTAATAGTCGCCGACCGCTTGTGCCGCGATGCCGCCGCTCGGCGCGGGCGAATCCATCGCCATTTTTGCCATCGAACGCATACGTTCCGGCCGCGGCGGTGCGCTTCTCCGGTTGATGCTGCCGGCGACGAAACGGAGCGTCGCGTTTTCAAAGTCGATTCCGGTCCTGTTAGTTACCGTGGCCCACCCTTGCAGGGACAGCATTCCGTCGGCCTCTGCATAGTCGGCGGTATAGTTCGCCTGCCATGTGAGGGCGCCGGTGAGGTAACGGAGGTCGAGCACACGCTTGGCGGCATCCTGCGCGTCCAAAGTCGCCAGCAATGTCGGTTCGCGGCGAAGACCCGGCGGCAAATTGGTAAAGACCAGGCGTCCTGGCGGATTGGTTTCGATCCGGTCGCCAATTTTCACCACAAGTCCGCCCTGGGTGCTGAGCAGGACGCCTTCTTTGACGGCTTCAGAGCCGGTGGTTGGATGGGTCGTTACAAGCTGTACTTTTTGACCGACGGCGTGTTCGCGAATCTTCGATGGGGTCAGCAAATCGAAGGCGAAATCCTGCTCGAGCAGGCGCACGCGCGCGGCGGGTTCGATGCCGAGAAGAGCGGTTTCCGACATCATCGCCCGGCTGACACCGGCGAAACCAATCCGATTGAGACCGGCGGCTACACTGAGTTGGCGCCGGTCCTGAACAAGGGCCAAATTACCGTTGTAGATCGTGAGATTGAGAGCCTGGCGCGCTTCCGGCCCAATGGTGATTTCGTCGGTTGCGCGAGTGGGTGAAGCGGTGATCGCGGTCGACAGCGCAAGCGCTGCCCCAAAGGCTGCAACGGTTAAAATACGGCCGGACATTCCTGCCTCCTCGGTCATCGTTGGTGTTCTCTTCCTACAGCCGGATCAAGGCGAAATTCGGGCAAAAAGACGATAATTCGGCGGCGGGTATTATTAGGGCTAGATTATGACGCCACCTGACGCCTCGCTTTCAGTGCCGCAGTCAGCGTACCGTCGTCGAGATAATCCAGTTCGCCGCCGATCGGCACGCCATGGGCCAGACGGGTAACCTTGACGCCCGAGGGCGCCAAGCGTTCGGCAATATAGTGCGCCGTTGTCTCGCCATCGACGGTAAGATTGGTTGCGAGAATAATTTCCTCGATCCCGTCCCGTTCGACTCTTTCGACAAGGGTTGCAATGTTCAGGTCCTCGGGGCCGATCCCATCGATTGCAGACAGACGGCCACCGAGCACATGGTACCGCCCTTTGAACGACGCGGTTCTTTCCAGTGCCCAGAGGTCTGCCACTTCTTCCAGTACGCAAACCACTTTCTCGTCGCGTTTCGGGTCGAGACAGACCGCACAAGGTATTTGCGTATCCAGATTGCCGCAGACATTGCAGCTTTCAATATTTTCCGCCACATCGTCGAGCGCCGCCCGCAGCGGGACCAGCAGGCTATCGCGTTTTTTGATCAGAAATAATGCTACCCGCCGCGCCGAACGGGGACCCAATCCGGGCAGTCGGGCCAGCAGTTGTATGAGCCGGTCGATCGGATTCATTAGGGTTTCCGACGCTAGAAGGGCAGTTTCATGCCCGGTGGCAATTCAAGGCCGCCCATCATTTCCGATGTTTTCTCCTGGACCATCTGCTCCACTTTGGTCTTGGCGTCGTTATGAGCGGCGATGATCAGGTCTTCTAGGATCTCTGCTTCGGCGGGATCGATCAGCGAGGGGTCGACCTTGACGCCCCGCATTTCACCCTTGCCGTTCAGAGTCAGAGTCACTAGCCCACCGCCCGAGGCGCCGCTCACTTCGAGCTCTGCGAGGCTCTCCTGAAACGCGCCCATTTTTTCTTGCATTTCCTGAGCCTGTTTCATGAGCTGGCCGAGATTCTTCATTCCCTAATCCTCTTCCTCGAGTTCGGTTTCGTCCGGTGGCACCACGTCCTCGCTCAATTCATCTAATGCGAACTTTGGCACCACCTTTGATATGGCGGCGCCGGGAAAGGCTTCCTTGATCGCTTGAACCACGGGCAGTGTCTCAAGCGCATCCTTCGCTGCCTGTTCATCTGCTTGGTCTTGTTCGAGTAGTGTTGGCTCACCTTTTTCTTGGGAGATGCTGACTACCCAGCGGTTGCCGGTCCAATCGCTTAACTGCGCAGCAGTGCGGCTGGCCAAATCACGTGGCGCATGCTCGTCCGGCCTGAATTCAATACGACCGGCCTCGAAATGGACCAAATGGACATTGCTGCGCAAAGCAGTGCATATCGCTGCTTCCCGGCGAGCGTCGAACAGTTCGACCACTTCTCGGAAGCTAGTAGGGGCAATTAAGGCTTGCGGCGTTGATTCCGGTTCCACCGCAGGCGCCGGCGCTGTTGCGACGACTGTAGCGTCGTCGCCCCGTAGGCTTCCGGTGGGTGTGCCGTCCGATGGAGAAGCGGTTGGCGGCGCGGCTGGTGGGGCGGTATTAGCAGAGGACGACGCCTGCGCATCGTCCAATTTCTTGACTAGTTCGCCGGTCGGCGGCAGATCAGCCGCATAGGCGATCCGCACCAGGATCATTTCCGCGGCCTGTAATGGCGCCGGTGCATTCTGGACCTCGCCGAGACCTTTCAAAAGCAATTGCCAATTGCGGGTTAACACTGGCATGGCGAGCCTCTCCGCCAGCTCGCCGCCGCGGGTGCGTTCTATTTCGGGCGTGTAATTGGCCTGGCCTATTTCCGGCGCAATTTTTAGCCGGGTAAGCCAGTAGGTCACATCCAGTAAGTCCTGAATTACCACTACGGGGTCGGCGCCGTCTGCGTACATTGAGGAGAGTTGTTCCAGCGCTTGCTTGATATCTCCCCCCATCAGCGTTTCGTAGAGATCGAACAGCTGTGCCCGATCGGCAAGACCCAGCATTGATTGCACCGTCGGGCCGCTCACCGGCCCATCGCTAAGCGCAATTGCCTGATCCAGTAAGGACAGCCCATCGCGTACGGATCCGTCGGCGGCCCGGGAAATCAATTGCAGTGCGTCCGGTTCGGTTTCGACGGATTCTTTTTCGGCAACCGATTTGAAGTGGTTGGAAAGCGTCTCCATGTCGATGCGCCGGAGGTCAAATCTCTGGCAGCGCGACAGTACCGTTACCGGTACTTTGCGAATTTCCGTCGTCGCGAAAACGAACTTCACGTGCTCCGGCGGTTCTTCGAGCGTCTTTAAGAGCGCGTTGAAGGCGTTTTTGGAGAGCATATGAACTTCGTCGATTATATAGACTTTAAAACGGGCACTACTCGGGCGGTAGCGCACGCTTTCGATCAATTCGCGAATATCGTCGACGCCGGTGCGACTGGCGGCGTCCATCTCTATCACGTCGACATGCCGGTCTTCGGCGATGGCGGTGCAATGTTCGCACGTGCTGCAGGGCTCGGTTACGGCTTCGCTCTTGCCGTCTTCGCCGATGCAATTCAGCGCCTTGGCGATGATACGTGCGGTAGTGGTTTTTCCGACGCCGCGAACGCCGGTCAGCATAAAGGCATGTGCGATGCGTCCGGTCGCGATAGCGTTCTTCAGCGTTTGCACCATGGCATCCTGACCGATCAGCTCGGCAAAGCTGGACGGCCTGTATTTTCGGGCAAGGACGCGGTAACCGGCGGGGTCTTCGTTATCGGACATAGACTATGGTGCGATCTGTGACGATCTCGTGACTGTAAAGTGGGTGACCGGACCAACGACCCGAGCCGAACTCGTTACGGCTGCTTCCTTCCGGACCTGACCGGGTTGGCGAGGGACCCGTCCATTGGCCGGCCGCCCGTGGTCACTATACCAGCAAGGGGAGGGTTTGGGACAAGCCAAAGCGCGCAATGTTGCAAGGATTTTGGCGGCGTGCCAATTTGCCGGCCATGGAAGACCTAAACTATTATGACCGGCCGGGATTTGACCGCGCGGGGCATTTGCGTCGCGATCAGGAGTGGCTGCTCGCGCGTTTAGCCGACGACTCGAGTCGAATCGTCCCGATCTGGCGCAGCCGTAATCTAGTTGCGAACCCCGAAGACCCGACCCTGACCACAGTGGCGATGGATACGACATTGTTGGAAGAAAGTCCTTTCCTGGTTTTTCTCGGTCTTGTCGACGAGGTGGCGCATTTCGGTATCGATCTTTCGCACCTTGACGACGCACCCTTGTCGGACCACGGGTCCTTCGAAGATTTGCGCCGCATCGGCCCTTTATTGCCGCGCGATGAGGGCTCCTTGATGGCATTCGCGCGCGCGCATATGACCTGGCACAAGCGTCATCTCTATTGCGGCCTTTGCGGCGGTGAAACCGAAAGCCGGGAAGGGGGGCATGTTCGGGTCTGTAAAGAGGAATCCTGCAATGCTCACTGTTTCCCGCGCATCGATCCGGCGGTCATCATGTTGATTCATGACGGCGGTGACCGTGTCGTTCTTGGACGTAAGAAAACAATGCGTGCGGGACAACATTCGATCCTCGCCGGTTTCGTCGAGCCCGGTGAAAGCCTCGAGAACGCAGTCGCGCGCGAGGTGTTCGAAGAGGTTGGAATAGAAATTACCGATATAGACTATCACTCCTCCCAGCCATGGCCGTTTCCAGCGAATATCATGCTGGGGTTCAACGCACGGGCGACAACTTTTGAGCTGAATGTTGATTATAATGAACTCGAGGGCGGCGCCCGATGGTTCACGAAAGACGAGCTTAAAAATTCGCCAGAGAACGATACGTTCCGCATGCCGCGCCGCGATTCCATATCGCGCCGATTGCTGAACGAATGGATCGAAAGCTAGGGTAATTTTTGCGCAGTTCCGTTAATTAATTAGTAAGGAATGAGGCCTATACCAGAGCCTGAAATTTGAAGGTTGTGAGGTATGACTCTGTTTCCGATTCGGCCAGGCGATTTTGATCGTGCCGAAGTAGAACACCCCAAGCTGTTGGATTTGTTGACGTTCTGGGAAGAGCGGTGTGGCGAGCGTGCCATGCCGAGCCGGGGCGATTTCGACGTTTTGGAGTTGGCGCCCTGGTTCGGCAACTTAATTTTGCTGGAATCCGCCCAACCGGGCGGTGAATTGGTTTACCGGGTCTATGGCACGAATTTGGTTCGACTATTGCAGCACGACCGCACCAACAAGACGATCACCGAATTAAGCAGCGAATCCCGCCAAGACGTGATGGCTGAGTATGCAACCGTCCTCGAGTGGGCGCGTCCGCTCTATGTGCGCCAGCGGCGCACGGTATTGAAGGGGCAATTGCTGCTCTCCAAGCTTGTTCTGCCGCTTTCAGACGATGGCCAAAACGTAGATCGTATATTAGCTGGCGTTTATCCGAGCGAAGAAGATATGGCTCGGGATTGGCCGGATCGCGCTTGCGGGTTTGTCGAAACGGCGGAACCCATCGCGGCGGTTGCCGCCGTACACTGAATCAACCGTTTTTGCGCTCGGCGACCCGATAAGGCGCGCCGGGATAAACTCCTAGAATATTAACTTCTCGGCTGAAGAAGCTGAGCTCTTCCAAGGCGAGGCGAACCGCGTCATCGTCGGGATGGCCTTCGATATCAGCGTAAAATTGAGTCGCGGTGAATTCGCCCCGTACCATGTAGGATTCGAGTTTGGTCATGTTGATGCCATTGGTAGCGAACCCGCCGAGAGCTTTATAGAGTGCTGCCGGTACGTTGCGCACCCGAAAAACGAACGAGGTCACGATGATATCCGCGCTTGGCTCGGGATCGATTGGCTTTTTGGCCATGATCACGAAGCGGGTCGTGTTGTGGTCTTCGTCTTCGATGTTTTCTTTCAAAATATCGAGATCATAGATATCCGCAGCGAGCGCAGAGGCAATTGCGCCCATGCTGTCTTTGCCCGTTTCGGCCAGATCCATCGCCGCGCCTGCGGTGTCCGCATGCACGATCGCCTTGACTCCCAGTTCGCGGATGACCTTGCGGCATTGCGACAAGGCATGAACATGGGAATGAACTGTTTCCAGCTGCTCGAGTTTGACGCCCTTCTTTCCCAACAGCTGATGCTGCACACGCTGAAAATTCTCGGCGATTATGTGCAAGCGAGAATTCGGCAGAATCTGATGAATATCGGCGACTCGGCCCGCGACCGAATTTTCGATAGGAATCATCGCCAGTGCCGCGTCGCCGTCGTGAACCGCCTGAAACGTGTCCTCGAAAGTAGGGCACGGCAGAGGGGTCATATCCGGATAGGCTGCCCGGCAGGACATGTCGGAAAAGGCGCCGGGGAGGCCTTGGAAGGCGATTTTGTTTTCGTTTGCCATGATGTTGTCGAATGTCTGAAGTTGACGTCTAGGGTGCAAGCATCGCTTTCGCACGCTCAAGATCGGCGGGAGTATCGACACCGAGCGGGACGGTGTCAACGAGCGCGATATCGATCCGCATACCAGCTTCAAGCGCACGTAGTTGCTCGAGCTTTTCGCGTTGCTCGAGTATTCCGGGCTCTAGGCTGACGAATTGGTCGAGTGCGGCGCGCCGGTAGGCATAGAGTCCAATATGATGAATTAAGGGTCCGTCCCCGCTAGGGGCGCTGGCGCGGGTGAAATAAAGGCAACGGCCTATGGTGTCTCCGGAGGCGATCGATGCTACGGCCTTCACCACGTTGGGGTCGTCGCGTTCGGCATCGCGTGTAATCACCGCACCGATTGTCGCAATATCGACGCCGGCATCCTTAAGCGGCGCCAAGCTCGTACGGACATCCGATGGCGCGATGGTTGGCAAATCTCCCTGCAGGTTGATTACCGCATCGAAATTCCGGTCGGGATCATAGTCGGCCAATGCAGCCTGTATACGGTCCGACCCGGATGGCAGTTCAGGGTCCGTCATGACAGCGTCACCGCCCGCATCTCCGATGGCCTCGGCGATCGCTTGATCGCCCGCGGCAACCAGTACCGGGCCGACGTCCACCTCTATTGCCCGGCGCCATACATGGACAATCATCGGCACCCCGTGAATCTCGGCAAGCGGCTTATTGGGGAATCGGGTCGCGGCCAAACGGGCGGGGATTAAAATGATGGGATTTTGTGCCATGCTCATCTTATTGAAATTAAATTGAAATTTTTGCCAGGCCGATTAGTGAACTTAAAAAGGTTAAATTTCTGCGTCATTATGCCGCGAGGTTGACCAAAGGCGTCAACTTTGGCATTAGACCGCATTGGTATAGGCTATGTCGGCGTTGCGGAAAAACCATTTTCCGCTAAGAGGTTGGCCAGCTTGATCGGCCCGGTCAACCGACCGACGGAACGAAGCATTTGGGGGCGAAAATGGGTAGCGATCCGTTATTGCTAAATAAAATTGCGGCAGCGGCTATTGGTGCCTTGCTGATTGGCATGACGGCGGGTTTCATCACTGGTTTCGTGTATCAGCCTAAAATGCTGAAACAGCACGTCTATGCCATTGATGGCGGCACTATCACGGAAAGCCCGACCGACAAGAAACCGAAAAAATCCGGACCTGACCCGGTAGCGCCATTGCTGGCGAAAGCCGATATCGGCGCCGGTAAGAAAGTGTCCGGTAAGTGTACGTCCTGCCACACCTTCTCCAAGGGCGGTAAAAACAAGCTTGGGCCGAATTTGTGGAATATCATTGGCGGCAAGCAAGGTGGGAACGGACAATATAAATACTCCAGCGCATTCAAGAAACTTGCCGGTGAGTGGAGCTATGCCGAAATGAACAAGTTTCTCTGGAAGCCGAAGGCCTATGTCAAAGGCACGAAAATGAGCTTCGCGGGTTTGAAAAAGACCGGCGATCGGGCGGCGTTGATCGCCTATATGCGCTCGCTTAGCGACGCCCCGAAACCGCTCCCCTAAATACCGTAAAATTTTGTGTTTGAGGAATTGGCACGGAAAGAACTTTCCGTGGCTATGGCAGCGTGTTTGCGGTATTTCGCGAACGCGTTTCAGTTGTTCGCGAAAAACATGAAATGATCTAGGGTGGCGTCATGACGGACGATCTCGAACAATTTGCCGAATTTGCGTCGGCCCTGGCCGATGTCAGTGGCCCGATTGTGCGGCAGCATTTTCGCACGGCGCTGGAAGTCACCTCGAAATCGGATCTAAGTCCGGTCACTCTGGCCGATCGGGATGCGGAAGCCGCGCTTCGGCAGCGGATCGAAGACCAGTTTCCCGAACACGGAATTATTGGTGAGGAATACGGGTCGGTCAGGGAGGACGCATCGCATGTTTGGGTGCTGGATCCCATCGATGGTACCCAAGCCTACATTACCGGAATGCCGATCTTCGGGACCTTGATCGCATTGTCCGTCGAGGGCGTGCCCACCGTCGGGGTTATAGATCAACCGGTTTCGGCGGAACGGTGGATCGGGATTAGCGGGCACGGCACCACCTTTAACGGTGCTAAGGTCTCCACCAGCACCTGCGACGATCTCGGCGATGCGGCGCTCTATGCCACCCATCCTAGTATGTTCGATCCGCCGCAGGATGCGTCCAAATTCAGCGAATTGAGCGCGGCTGTGGCCCGATCCCGATTTGGTGGCGATTGTTATGCGTATGGTTTGTTGGCATCGGGGTATGTGGATCTAGTCGTCGAAGCCAAATTGCAGCCCTACGATTTTATGGCGCTTATACCTGTCATCGAAGGAGCCGGCGGCATTGCTTGCGACTGGGCCGGTGCGGCTCTGAGCACTGCGTCGGACGGGCATATGTTGGCGGCGGCCAATGATAAGCTGCGGGATCAGGCGCTTGCGGTTCTGGCGCCATAAGTATCCTGCGTGAGGAAGGGTCGATTTCTTGAATTCGCACATGCCGGCACCTAAGTGAAACCGATGAGATATATTGCAAATATGCGCATCACACTGGTTTTTTCCGCCATCATTTTTCTTTTTGCCGCGCCGTCGATCGCAGCAGATGCACCAGTCCGCGCCCATGGTCTCGCGATGCACGGCAGCCTCAAATACGAGGCCGCATTTAAGCATTTCGATTACGTCAATCCCGATGCGCCGAAAGGAGGCACCGTGCGGCTTGGTGCCATCGGCGGCTATGACACGTTCAATACCTTCATTGTCAAAGGGCGAAAGGCGGCGGGGCTCGGTCGGATTTACGATTCACTGATGGAAAGCTCCGATGACGAGCCCTTTTCCATGTATGGCGTATTGGCCGAGTCGATCGAAGTGCCCGAGGACCGGTCCTGGGTGACGTTCACGCTGCGCGCGGAAGCAAAATGGCATGATGGCAAACCGATCACGGCGGACGATTTGATATGGACATTCAAATTTCTGCTTGAGAAAGGCCATCCCTATTATCAATTTTATTACGGCAGCGTCGCCAAGGCCGAGAAGTTGGGGCCGCGTACCGTAAAATTCAGTTTCAAGCCGGGCGAAAATCGGGAATTACCGCTGATCCTTGGACAGCTGCAAGTCTATCCAAAACACTATTGGGCCAGCCGCGATCCCGAAAAAACCACCCTTGAAGCTCCACTCGGCAGCGGCCCCTATCGTATAAAGTCCTTCGAGGCTAACCGTTCGGTTGCCTATGAGCGGGTCGAGAACTATTGGGGCCGTGATCTGGCGATTAATAAAGGACGTCATAATTTCGGTCAGGTCATTTATGAGTATTTCCGCGATGGCACGGTGGCCCTGGAGGCCTTCAAGGCGGGAAGGTTTGATTTTCGTCACGAAAACTCATCGAAAGCCTGGGCGACCGCCTATGATATCCCGGCAGCGGAAAATGGCCAATTGATCAAACGCGCTTTCAAGCATGAGCGCACCCAGGGAATGCAGGGCTTTGTCTTCAATTTGCGTCGCTCGGTGTTTCAAGATGCAAGGGTTCGAGAGGCGTTAAGCTATGGATTCGACTTCGAATGGTCGAACAAGACCCTGTTCTATGGCCAGTACAAACGCTCCCGGAGTTATTTCGCCAATTCGGAACTTGCTGCCCCCTCGGTACCAAAGGGCGAAGAGCTCAAAATTCTCGAACCCTATCGGGATCGGCTGCCAAAGGAATTGTTCACCAAGGCATTCGCCGTGCCCGAGACCGATGGGTCCGGTAACAATCGCCCGAATTTACGAAAAGCGCGAAAGTTGCTGGCAGCGGCGGGGTGGCGGTTCGATCGCAAGCGGCGCCAATTGGTTCATGGAGAATCAGGCCAGGCATTGGAATTCGAGGTTTTGCTGGTGAGCCCATTGTTCGAACGCGTCGTGTTGCCGTTTAAGAAAAATCTCGAGAAATTGGGAATTACCATTCGGGTTCGTACTGTCGATTCCGCTCAGTATCAAAAACGAGTTCAGAGTTTCGATTTCGATATGATCGTGACGACTTGGGGCCAAAGTTCATCACCCGGCAACGAGCAACGCATGTTCTGGTCCACGACCGCGGCGGGCCGCGAGGGTAGCCGCAATTTGGCTGGGCTCAAGAACAAGGTCATCGACGAGCTTGTGGAACGATTAATCGCTGCGTCGACACGGGAAAGCTTGGTTCATCATACCAGGGCGCTCGACCGAATTTTGCTTTGGCAGCATTTGGTAATTCCCCATTGGCATACGGGGACCGACCGCACCGCGTACTGGAATAAATTCGGAATGCCCAAAGTTCTGCCGAAAAACGGAATCGATTTCACCACCTGGTGGGTCGATGGGGCCAAGGCGGCTGCGCTCAATAAAAGGGGGCCTCAGGGCGGCGGTAAATAGCACCGTCCCACCGGGAACTAGATCATGCTGGCCTATATTCTCCGTCGATTGCTGCTGATCGTTCCGACCCTGTTCGGCATTATGCTGATCAACTTCGCCATCGTGCATGTGGCGCCCGGTGGGCCGGTCGAGCAAATGATCGCGGAGATTAAAGGGACGGCTGTTTCCGCGACCGCACAATTCTCCGGTGACCGTGGGTCAGAGGTGAGTGGCGGCCAGCAGACGGGCAAGCCGCAATCGGGCTCGGTCGAGAGTAAGTATCGAGGCGCCCAAGGGCTCGATCCGGCATTCGTCAAGCAAATCGAAAAACAGTTCGGGTTCGACAAGCCGGCCCATGAGCGGTTCTTCTTGATGATGAAGAACTACCTCACCTTCGATTTCGGCAAGAGCTATTTCCGCGATAAAAGCGTTGCCGGGCTTGTGGTCGAAAAAATGCCGGTGTCGATCTCGCTAGGGCTTTGGAGCCTCCTAATTATCTATTTAATTTCGATTCCATTAGGGATCGCCAAGGCGGTGCGCGACGGGTCGCGATTCGATGTCACCACCAGCGCTGCGGTAATCGTCGGCAATGCGGTGCCGGGATTTCTTTTTGCCATTTTGTTGATCGTTGTCTTTGCCGGCGGGCGGTATTTCGATTGGTTTCCGTTGCGCGGCATCGTCTCGTCCAATTGGCGTGAACTTTCGACATTGGCTCTGATTGGGGATTATTTTTGGCATATGGCACTGCCGATAATATCTCTCGTGATCGGTGGCTTTGCCGGACTTACCATGCTGACGAAAAACTCCTTCCTCGATCAGGTTAACCAGCAATATGTGACCACCGCCCGGGCCAAGGGGCTGACCGAAGGCCGTGTCCTTTATGGTCATGTCTTCCGTAATGCGATGTTAATCGTCATCGCTGGTTTTCCGGGCGCCTTTATCGGTATTCTGTTTACGGGCTCGCTTCTGATCGAGGTCATATTTTCGCTCGACGGCCTCGGTCTGCTCGGCTTCGAAGCGGCTATCAATCGCGACTATCCGGTGCTTTTCGGCACGCTTTATTTTTTCACGTTGATCGGTCTGGTGCTGCAGCTGATCAGCGATCTCGTCTACACCTTCGTCGACCCGCGCATAGATTTCGAAAGCCGAGAGGTCTGAGCGATGACGATGGCCGCTGGGACCGGAGATCGATTTATGGGCCGAAAAGTGACGCCGTTGATGCGTCGTCGGCTCGATAATTTTCGCAAAAACAAACGTGGCTTCTGGTCGCTCTGGATATTCCTCGTTTTGTTTTTCTTTTCGTTGTTCGCCGAATTCATCGCCAACGATAAACCCGTCCTGATTTATTTTGATGGTGGCCTTTATTCCCCGGTGGTGACCTTCTATTCGGAAACCGATTTCGGTGGCGATTTCGAGACCGAGGCCGATTACAAGGACCCACACGTGCAAAAGCTGATCGAGGCCAAGGGCTGGATGCTTTGGCCCCCGATCCGCTTCAGCTACGACACCCATATCACCGAGTTGCCGCAGCCGGCACCGTCTCCGCCGTCCGTACAGAACTGGCTCGGAACCGACGATCAGGCTCGCGACGTACTGGCCCGGATGATCTACGGCTTCCGAATTTCCGTCCTTTTTGGATTGGTGCTGACAATCTTCAGTTCGTTGATAGGTATCGCCGTCGGCGCGATTCAGGGCTATTTCGGTGGATTGATCGATTTGTTCGGCCAGCGGCTGATCGAGGTTTGGGCAGGCTTGCCGGCACTCTACATGCTGATCATTTTGGCAAGCGTGGTTCAGCCGAATTTTTGGTGGTTATTAGGCTTGATGCTGCTCTTTAGTTGGCCTGCTCTGGTCGGCGTGGTGCGGGCGGAATTTCTACGCGGGCGCAATTTCGAATATGTCAAAGCAGCCCGCGCGCTGGGCCAGCCTAACCGGGTAATTATGTTCCGCCACGTATTGCCGAATGCAATGGTGGCGACTTTGACCTTCTTACCTTTCATTACGTCGGGCTCGGTGGTGACGTTGACCTCGCTCGACTTCCTCGGTTTCGGTCTGCCGCCGGGCTCACCGTCGCTCGGTGAGCTGCTGAAACAAGGCAAAGATAACCTTGCCGCGCCTTGGCTTGGCATTACCGCCTTTATCGTTATCTCCCTCATGTTATCCTTACTGGTATTCATCGGCGAAGCGGTGCGCGACGCCTTCGATCCACGAAAGAATTAATTAAATGACCGCCGATTCCCTGCTCACTCTCAACGACCTGTCGGTTACCTTCCGGGTACCCGGCGGCGATGTGGCGGCTGTGAAGAAGGTTTCGTTCGAGATCGGTGCCGGAGAGACCGTGGCGTTGGTGGGTGAATCCGGCTCCGGAAAATCGGTGACCGCGCTTTCAATCCTGCAATTACTGCCCTATCCGGTGGCGAGCCACCCGAGCGGATCGATCCTGTTCAAGGGCGACGAATTGGTGAATGCCGATCCCGAGACCCTGCAGCATGTGCGCGGCGACCGCATCTCAATGATTTTTCAAGAGCCGATGACCTCGCTCAACCCGTTGCACACGATCGAAAAGCAGATTGGGGAAACCTTGATCCTGCATAAAGGCTTAAGCGGCGACGCGGTGCGGGACCGAGTTTTGGAGTTATTGGAGCTCGTTGGTATCCAAAATGCCGAACAGCGCATGACCGCCTACCCACACGAACTTTCGGGTGGCCAACGTCAGCGAGTGATGATTGCCATGGCGCTCGCTAACGAGCCGGACTTGTTGATTGCGGACGAGCCGACCACCGCCCTCGACGTTACATTGCAGGCACAGATTCTCGAACTGTTGGATGAACTTCAGCGCAAGTTCGGCATGGCGGTGTTGTTTATTACCCACGACTTGGGTGTGGTCGAAAAGATTGCCGACCGCGTCTGCGTCATGAACGAGGGCGAGATCGTCGAATCCGGTCAAACCGATAAAATCTTTTCTGCCCCGAAACACGCCTATACGAAAAAACTCCTCGATGCGGAGCCTAAAGGTGAAAAGACACCGGCCGAAGAAGACGCGCCGGTGGTGCTTGAGGGTAACGAGGTCAAGGTCTGGTTCCCGATCAAGAAAGGTTTGCTGCGCCGGGCGGTCGATCATGTGCGTGCGGTGGACGGCATCGGCGTTACGATCCGCGAAGGTGAGACGGTCGGTGTGGTCGGAGAGTCCGGTTCGGGCAAAACAACGCTCGGCATGGCGTTACTACGCTTGCAATCGAGCGAAGGCGAAATTCGTTACGACGGACGCGAATTGCAAGGCCTTGGAAGTAGCGATTTACGCCCGCTTCGCCGCGAAATGCAGGTGGTATTCCAAGACCCATATGGAAGTTTGAGTCCGCGTATGTCCGTGGGCCAGATCATCGAAGAAGGTCTTTTGGTGCATGGTATCGGCGAGAGCGACGAGGAACGCGATGCGTTGGTTGTCGATGTGCTGGAAGAAGTAGACCTCGATCCGGACTCGCGGCACCGCTATCCCCATGAATTTTCCGGTGGCCAACGTCAGCGCATTGCCATTGCCCGCGCCATGGTGTTGAAGCCACGCTTCGTGGTACTCGACGAACCGACCTCGGCGCTC
>DLVK01000325.1:0-196 GCA_003444235.1 Rhodospirillaceae bacterium | reverse complement strand
ACGAACCGACCTCGGCGCTCGACCGGTCGGTACAGGCACAAATCGTCGATTTGTTGCGCCAGCTCCAAACCAAGCACAAGCTCGCTTATCTCTTTATCAGTCACGACCTCAAGGTCGTGCGTGCGCTATCCGACCATGTCATCGTGATGCGGGCCGGGAAGGTAGTGGAGGAGGGCAGTGCGGCGCAAATTTTCGA
>DLVK01000147.1:0-5349 GCA_003444235.1 Rhodospirillaceae bacterium | reverse complement strand
AGGCTTTTCTGATTAAGTTCGGCGGATCAGGTTTGTAACCTTGAGCCGCTGTCCGTAACCGAGCATCAACAAAATCAGAGCCGTCGAAATGATCGGCAGATGACCGATCAATTCAAGCAGCGCATCCTCTTGGCGTTCCTGCATTAGAAGCACCACGTTAGAAATAAACATGAAGGTTGCTATCACCAACGTATTGAGTCGGGTGACCACGCCCAAAATCAAAATGACGCCTAAAACCACCTCCATAACACCCACAGAAAGAACGAACAGGCGATTATCGAAAGCCTCAAACCCTAGCAGGGGCATAAAGTTCCACTGGTACTCCGCCATAAAGGCATTGCCCAACATGGCACCATGAAGCTTTTCCGAAATCCCCAAAATTACGAGCGCAATGCCCGTAAATATACGAAGCGCATCGACCGAATAGGGCTTGAGGCGTTCTCGCATGTCATCGGAGGGGAAATAGTTAAACAGCAAGAACAAAGCGATTCCGATGACGTTCACATACTCGAATGCGGCCAAAAACCCGAATTGGGTAATCATACCCACAAACAATACGATAATGAGGACCGCCGCTTGATGCAGGAAATTGTTGCTAAGCAACATTAATCCGATCGCTGCTTGCAAAAATACGAAGGCAAGACCGACGCCACTGGTAACATCAAGATGGGGGGCGACGATCGCGCCGTCATAAGCAGTCAGAAGAAAGGATACCCCCGTCAAAATCCGCATTAACTCCATGACATCATGACGAATCTTAGTATTGGCAACCGGGAAACTGGGCAGTTTGGTATCCAGAAAGATCGCGACCAGAATCATCACCAGAGCAATGGCGATCCATGCCAGAACCGCCGTGTCATGGAGCGCGTAGGGTTCAACATTGGGAAGGCCCGGGTCTTTACTATCGATGAACCAGCGCACATGCGCCCAGCTCGCGACCGGCGCGAAAAGCATCGCGGGGCCGATGATCATGAATGCAAACGCCTTCCGACCGAAGCCGCAGCAAAAATTGTTAGCCATTTTAAAAATACCTAATCGTTTACGCGCTCTTCCTGGTCTCTGTGATTGCTCGTCTTCAGCAAACCTAAAATTAGTGTCTCACCGCTGGTTTATCCGGGCAAGCTAGTCCAACGGCCACCTATGATGGGGCCGTACCCATCGCCTTTCATATATTCGATAAAAAACGGCGTTCCCAAAGCTGGGAACGCCGTTTTAGAAAACTTGGTCCTGGTAGGACGAACGGCGGATAAGCAAACCGCCCCCATCGTCCTAAAAAAGTTACCGCTTAGAGAACTGGAACGACCGGCGGGCCTTGGCCTTGCCGTACTTCTTCCGTTCGACGACGCGGGAGTCGCGGGTGAGGAATCCGCCTTGCTTTAAGGTTGGCCGCAGCGACGGTTCGAAGTTGACCAGCGCCTTCGAAATACCGTGGCGAACCGCACCGGCCTGACCGGATAGTCCGCCCCCCTTCACCGTGCACGAGACGTCATACTGCTTGTCACGAGCAACCGCCTGGAACGGTTGATCGAGAACCATGCGCAACACCGGACGAGCGAAATAGCGCTCGACGTCGCGCCCGTTGACGGTGACGATACCGCTCCCGGGCTTGATCCAAACCCGCGCGACCGCGTTCTTCCGTTTGCCGGTGGCATAAGCACGGCCCTGTTCGTCGATCTGCGGCTCCGCCGGCGCTGCCGGTTCGGTGACCGTTTCCGCACCCATCGCCTCGCCAAGCTCGGAAAGATCGCCGATCGTGGTTTCCCCGTCTTCAGCAGCCTCGGGTGCTGCTTCTTCGGCCGGCGCTGCGGCTGCTTCGGACTCGGCTTCTGGTGCCGCAGCGGGAGCCGCTTCTGGAGCCGCTTCTGGAGCCGCTTCGGCAGCGGTTTCCTCTGGCGCTTCGGGGGTGTTTTCTTCTTTCACTTCATCGGCCATGCCTAGGCACTCCGTTTGTTCTTGCTGTTCATCGCAGCGATATCGAGCGTTTCCGGCTGTTGAGCTTCGTGGGGATGCTCGGTACCGGCATACACCTTAAGGTTCGACAATTGCTTCCGCCCCAACGATCCGCTCGGGACCATGCGTTGAATTGCCTTGCGCACGACCTTGTCCGGTGTCTTGCCGCCAAAAATGGATTCCGGCGTTTCCGACTTGATACCGCCGGGATAGCCGGTGTGGCGGTAATAAACTTTGTCGGTCACCTTTTTGCCGGTCAACGCCACCTTCTCGGCATTGATGACAATGACATTGTCGCCGCAATCTACGTGCGGCGTATAACCCGGCTTATGTTTGCCGCGAAGAATATTGGCAATTACCGCCGCCATCCGGCCCAATACAAGGCCTTCCGCGTCGACCAAATACCATTTCTTCTCCACCTCGTCGGGCTTCATTGAATAGGTTTTCATGTCTCACTCTCCACGCGATCTCAACCGCGAATTCAGGGCGCGGAGTATGCCAGAAAGCAATTTTGTGTCAATGAAAATGAAAGGCATTTTATTGCTCTAATTCAAAAGGTTATATATGAGGTACTATAATACCTCAGTGTAACATTCTGATGAAATTCTATAAATATGAAGTGAGTCTCAACGGGCGGAGCGCCCTCGCTCGGCTGCTGTTCAGGCTCATTTGCGGTTGCGAAATTTGGGCTGAGCGGCGATGCTCTCGCCGTCTTCTACCGCGACCGACATAACATGGCCAATACATCGATCAATAAGGCAGATACCGCCCCGCTCCTCGAAACGTTCGACGGTCCCGTTTGTCGATTGACCTTGAATCGCCCGACAGCACGGAACGCCTTATCGAGCGAATTGATCGATGCGCTGCAATGCGCTTTCGACCGCCTTGCTACCAATCGAAATATCAAAGTAATTCTGCTCGACGGCGCGGGCGAAGGGTTTTGCTCGGGCCACGATTTAAAAGAAGTTCGTGCGCTCAATGACGAAACCGCTATTGCTCAGCTTTTCGACGATTGCGCCCGGATGATGCAAAGTATCGGAACATTACCTCAGCCGGTGATCGCACTCGTCCACGGAGTGGCCACCGCCGCCGGCTGCCAATTGGTCGCGAGCGCCGATCTCGCGCTTGCCACGGAAGAAGCGCGTTTTGCAACTCCCGGCGTTCACATAGGCCTGTTCTGTTCGACGCCGATGGTACCGCTCACTCGCACGGTGTCGAAAAAACATGCCATGGAAATGCTGCTAACCGGTGAATTGGTTTCGGCCGAGGACGCGGAGCGCATTGGCTTGATAAACCGAGTGGTGCCGGCGGACCGGCTGCAGGCGGAAGGCGATGCACTGGCCGCCAAAATCGCCGAGAAGTCGAACTACACAATCGGGCTCGGGAAAAAGACCTTCTACGAGCAGTACGATATGCCCATCGGCGACGCCTATGCCCATTGTTGCGCCGTTATGACCCGCAACATGATGGCGCCCGATGCAGCCGAAGGGATCGACGCCTTTCTCGAAAAACGCCCGCCAGATTGGCGCGGCGATATCACGTAAATTCGAGCCCGACTATGTCCATGGACTACAGCAGCGATCATTCGATGCGCGAAATTCTGGAAACCACACGCGTCATTGCGCTGGTCGGTGCGAGTAACAAAGCACACCGCGCAAGCCATTCGGTCATGGCCTATCTCCAAGCCAGGGGCTATCGGGTAATTCCCGTCAACCCGATACTGGCCGGTAGCGAACTCCTGGGCGAACCGGTTTTCGCAGATCTGAGTGACATCGATACGCCAATCGATATGGTCGATATTTTTCGGAATTCCGTAGATGCCGGTCCGATCGTCGATGAAGCAATCGCTGTAAACGCCAAATCGGTCTGGATGCAGATCGGCGTGATAAACGAGACTGCCGCAGAGCGCGCCGAAGCAGCAGGCCTTGGCGTCGTGATGGACCGATGTCCGAAAATCGAAATCCCGCGGCTCGCAATTGGGCCCGTCGCGGCGGCTTAGTCAGAACATGGCCGATCGAGATATCAATATCGGTTTGAATGCGGTGATCATGGCGGTGACCGAAGACGCACCGAGGGTGTTGACCGTCCACAGAGAGGTTCTGGCCGAACAGGCGCCGGTTGAAGACAGTCCCACCGCACTCCCATTTGGCCCCTTCGAGCCCGACCGGCACAGGACCCTCGAGCTGGGACTACGCGAATGGGTCGAAGAACAAACCGGCCTAGCGCTCGGCTATGTCGAGCAGCTCTATACATTCGGAGACCGCAATCGTGACCCGAGAGAACGGGCAGGCGGATCGCGAGTAGTCTCGATCGGGTACCTTGCCCTCGTGCGGGAAGATGCCCCCCACGGGGCCGAAGATGCGGAATGGGTCAATTGCTATGATTTCTTGCCCTGGGAGGATTGGCGCGATGGCCGACCTGCACTGCTGGATGAAGTGATTGTTCCGGCCCTTGATAAATGGGCCAATGCGGTACCAGAGGAGTGTCAGCAACGCACTGACCGGGTGTCGATCACCTTTGCCACTGACGACGCCCCTTGGGACGTGGAACGGGTGCTCGACAGGTACGAGTTGCTCTACGAAGCGGGGTTGGTGCGAGAGGCCACCCGCGATAGCGACTTTACCGGTGACGAGGACGGTACCGGTCGGTCCTTTGCACTCGATCATCGCCGTATCCTTGCCACCGCGCTCGGACGCCTGCGCGGCAAGATCAAATATCGTCCGGTGGTATTCGAATTGCTGGCCCCTACGTTCACTCTTTTGAACTTGCAGAACGTTGTCGAAGCGCTGTCGGGCGTCGGTCTTCACAAACAAAATTTCCGCCGACTGGTCACCAACAACCGCTTGGTCGAGGCTACCGGCAACATCGAAAGCGCCGGACGGGGCCGTCCTGCGGCCTTATTTCAATTCCGCCGCGACGTGCTGCGGGAACGCCCACAACCCGGTGTCGGCCTGCCCGCCCGTCAACTTGGCTGATCGCCAAGACCATCCGCAACTGCACCTAGACTCTTGCCATCTTGGGCGTTGCGCTATATAATCTATATATACTCATATTGAGTATATATAGATTATATAAAGATTTGGCCAAAGTTCGCCCATGAGCGCAGCTCTCGATTATACGCCCGAAATCGCCGCCGCGACGGCGCCACTGTACGAGCGCGTAAAAACAGTCATTCCCGAAATCGAATGGCCTTTCCATGCGCCCTATGTGGAAGCGATTAACCAGCTCAAGAAAGAGCGCAACGCGGTCATCCTCGCGCATAACTACCAAACGCCTGAAATCTTCCATTGTGTCGGCGATATTGTCGGCGATTCCTTAGCCTTGGCCCGGGAAGCAGTGACCGTGGATGCAGATGTAATCGTGTTATGCGGCGTCCATTTCATGGCCGAGACGGCGAAG
>DLVK01000552.1:692-3594 GCA_003444235.1 Rhodospirillaceae bacterium | reverse complement strand
GGGACAGGTTTCAGAAGCCCACTGCGGACGGATTTTATTCTCCATCCGGGTCGCCATATCGGTGATACTTTTGAGATTGTATCCCGCCGGTGAATAGACATAGCCGATTACTAGGTTCTGATTACCTTCCGGCAGATACTCCAGCGACGGCAAAAGGGCCCATGTGAGAATTCCGCAAAGCCCCGTGATCCCCGCAACCAATCCGAATGCACGCCGGCGATCGCTGACAATAAATTTTGTCAGCCGTACCACCGCAGCAACGAACCAACGGCCGAACGCATCGACCACCGGCAGCCTGTAGCCCGATTTGGAATCCGCAACGCCTCGAACCAGCAATCGGTTGGCAAGCGCCGGGATAACCGTCACAGAAACAATTAGCGACAGGGTTACCGCAACCGAAATCGCCACCGCGATGTCACGAAAAATCTGCCCCGCGGTCCGTTCCATCAGCAAAAGCGGAATGAACACCGCAACCGTCGTCAACACCGACACCATGATCGCACCCCAAACTTGCCGGGCGCCCAGCAGCGCCGACACGGAAGCGGATTCGCCCCGCTGTCGCAATCGATAGATATTTTCCAACACCACGATCGCCGCATCGACCACCATGCCAACCGCAAATGCGATCCCGGCGAGCGAAACCACGTTGATCGAACGCCCCAGCAAAGCCATGGCAACGAAAGCGGACACTACCGATACCGGAATAGCGATCCCTATGACCAAGGTCGCGCGGCCCGAGCGCAGGAACAGCAGCAATATCCCGACGGCGAATGCGCCGCCGATCCAGATATTCTGCACCACCAAACTGATCGCGGAATCGATATAGACCGTCTCGTCGTAAAGCTGGCGGAAAACCAGGCCTTCCTGTTTCGCCGCCCCTTCGGCCAATTCCTTAACCGCTTTGCGCACGCCCTTCATGGTTTCGACGATGTTAGAGCCTGCTTCGCGTGTCGCGAACATGGCCATCGCCGGCTGCCCATTGGTGCGTATTCTATGCACTGGCGTCGAGTAACCGTATTTCACATCCGCAATATCGGATACGAGGACCCGCGCCGTGCGGCCGGTACGGTTATCCCGCTCGGCACGCAGAACCACCGACCGTACCCGCTGGATACCGCGAAACTCGCCTTCGGTACGCACCACATAGCGCCGCTTGCCCTCTTCCACATCACCGGCAGTGATCGATACGTTGGCGCGGCGCATCTTTTGCAGAATTTCAGGCACCGTGAGGCCGTATTGCGCCATCTTCTCGGCATGGATAATGACCCGCATCTCACGGGTGCCGCCGCCCCTGACCCCGACCGTACCGACACCGGGCACCCGTTCCAGGCGGTCGCGTAGGACGTTTTCGGCAAAGTCGCCGTAATGGTGAATTGGCGTATCGTTCCCGGCTGCCTTGGTGATGTGAAACCAAGCTATGCGGTCGTCGTCCTCGCCCGAGCGTCGAATACGAGGCTCCAAAGCTTCGTCAGGATAGCCGCGCACCCGGTCGAGCCTGTTCGAGACCAGCAACATCGCCTTATCCATATTGGTACCGATTTCGAACTCGAGTTCGATCCGTCCGCGGGCAGTTTCGGCCCGGCTGGTGATACGGCTGAGCCCAGGCAGGCCCGCAAGTTCTTCTTCCTGCTCGTTAACGATTTCGCGTTCCACTTCCGCAGGCGCAGCACCGGGCCAGTGGGTACGGATGGTAATGACCGGCTTGGCAACATCGGGCGACAGCTGAATCGGAATGCTATAAAGCGCGGCGATCCCGAACAGAATGATAACAATGACCGCCGCAATAACGGCCATCGGGCGCTTAATGGCGAGTTGGATAAGATCCATCGACCGGCCTCTTAGCCGTCTCGATTTCTGATTTTGACTTTCTTGCCGGGCTTGAGCTTTTCGTTGCCATGGGTGGCGACGATCTCACCGGGTTTCAGTCCTGACCGAACAACGAACCGATCTCCAGCGGCCGGCCCGAGCTTTATATCGCGTCGCCAGGCCCGACGATCTTCGATTACAAACACAAAATACGAGTCGCCACTGACAATTACCGCATCCTTGTGCACGGTAATCATTTCCTTGGCTGCTGAAATCGGTATATCGAGGGTAACGGTCTGGTTCGCCGCCAACGCCCGTTTATCGACGACGCCGTTTAAATGCGGGATGAAACGCACCGCGCGGGTCCGGGTACGTCCGTCCTCGGCAGGCACTACCGCCCGCACCGACGCCTCTTGCACCAATCCGCTGCCAAACCGAAACTTTATCTTCCGGCCCGGCAGGATACCGGCCAACCGCGACTGGGGCACATCCGCCTCAACCTCAAGCGCAGAGTCGTTGACCATCGTAACGATCGAATCGCCTATCCTGACGAAATTGCCGAGTGACACATGCCGTTCGGCAACGACACCGTCATAAGGCGCCCGAACAGTCGCATAACCGAGATCGATCTCGGCCATCCGCAAATTCGCTTCGGCGCTGGCGACCGCCGCTTCCTTTTCCGCCACCTCGCTTTCGAACTTCGCGTATTCGTTACGCTTGTCGGTGAGCCGTGCCTTGGAAAATGCGGCAGACCCTTTGAGACGCGTCTGACGCCGCAATTCCTCACCGATCAACGTAAGTTGCGCGCGCGCCGCGTGAAGCGCGCCAATCGCCTCTTTTAAGCGTGCCACGTTCAGCGATTTAGTCACCTCGTGCCTACTGATGTCGAGTTTGGCCAGAACATCGCCTTTTTTGACCCGAGTTCCGACATCTGCCTTGATCTCGGTTACAGCACCACGTACCCGCGCGGCGACGACGCCATGCTGAAGGGCGACGAAACGGCCGATGATCGGCATGGTCTCGGTGACCTTTGTCTTAACTACTTCTTCGACAAAAATACGGGCACGTTTTTTCTTCTTTTTCTTCTTTTTGTCAG
>DLVK01000552.1:0-390 GCA_003444235.1 Rhodospirillaceae bacterium | reverse complement strand
TCTTCTTTTTCTTCTTTTTGTCAGCAGCCTCGGCCATTCCGACGCTCGCCAACGCGATCGCCAGTGCCATAAACACCGCGCACAACCGTTTCATTTGCGGCATGGCTTTCCTTTTCCTCCGGCCAAATTGCCCTTCACCACCAAGTATGGCGAAATTAGGCAAGGTTTTTTGCCAAAAACTCAAGAAAATTCTATCGTTAGGATCCTTTCAGCGAAATAGACTAAATTTTTCCCGTGACCACCCTGCTCTTCACCCACGAAGCCTGTATTGGCCATGACCCCGGCGCCCATCACCCGGAATGTCCTGCACGGCTAACAGCGATCCTGAAAGCACTCGAGGCTCCGAAATTTGCGAATCTCGAGCGCCGCGAGCCTCCAAAAGCAACCGTC
>DLVK01000212.1:0-8610 GCA_003444235.1 Rhodospirillaceae bacterium | reverse complement strand
CAAATACCGGTTGGGCAAGATTGAAGACCGGTTGGAGGTGTTGGGCGGCTATTTGATCGCCTACCTCAATATCGACGAAGTGATCCGTATCATCCGCGAAGAGGATGCGCCGAAAGCGGTTCTGATGAAGAAATTCAAGCTTTCGGATGTGCAGGCGGATGCGATCCTCAATATGCGCCTCAGGCATTTGCGGAAGCTCGAAGAGATCGAGATAAAAGAGGAGCATGGGGCGTTGACCAAAGAGCGAACGCAAATTCGCGGGTTGCTTAAGGACAAAGCCAAGCGTTGGAAAAGAATTTCAAGCGAGATCACCGATCTGAAAAAGCGGTTCGGCCCGAAAACAGAGCTTGGCCAGCGCCGAACTGAAATCGGCAAGGCGCCGTCGGCGGTGGTGATCCCATTGGAAGCAATGATCGATCGCGAACCGGTGACTGTGCTGTGCTCGGCCAAGGGTTGGGTGCGAGCTGCAAAGGGCCATTTGGAGAAAGGTGCTGAACTCAAATACAAGGAAGGTGACCGGCATCGTTTTTCTCTCCACGCTCAGACCACCGATAAGCTGATCCTGTTCGCGACCAACGGCAGATTCTATACGGTGCCTGTCGATCGTTTGCCGGGCGGCCGTGGATTTGGCGAGCCGGTTCGCTTGATGGTCGATTTGCCGAACGATCAGGATATCGTGGCGCTGATGGTCCACGATCCGGAACGTAAATTGCTGGTTGCAGCCTCCGATAGTCGCGGGTTCCTGGTTCAGGAGAAGGACGTGGTCGCCCAAACACGGGGCGGCAAGCAAATCCTTAATATAGGCGGCGATGCGGAGGCAGCTGTTTGTGTGCCGGCGGTTGGTGATCATGTTGCAGTGGTCGGCCAGAACCGGAAGCTGGTTCTCTTCCCGATCGGCGAATTACCCGAAATGACTCGCGGACGCGGTGTCATAATGCAGCGCTATAACAAGGGCGCGTTGTCGGATGCCAAAGTTTTTGCGCTAAACGAAGGTTTAAGCTGGCAAATCGGCGAAAAGACCCGGACCGAGACCGACCTCAAGGATTGGCTTGGCAAGCGCGCGCAAGCGGGCCGAATTGTCCCGAAAGGCTTTGCTAAGAGCCGAAGGTTTAGCAACGAAAACTAATCGGGCTTTTTTTTAACAATCAGTAGAATCTATTTCCCGCCAGCCATCGGGGCCAAAACCTTCTAGTGGGCGAAAGCGCGCTTTGTAGGCCATTTTCTGGCTGTCCTCGACCCAGTAGCCGAGATAGACGTGATCGAGATTGTGCAGCCGGGCATGCTGTATGAGCCATAAAACGATATAGCTGCCGAGGCTTTTACGATCGCAGTCCGGATCGAAAAAGGAATAAACCGCCGAAATACCGTCGCTCAAGTGATCGACAAGGCAACCTGCTACCAAATTGCGGTCGGGTGTGCGGAATTCAAAAATCGAACTTTCTACGGGACTGGTTAAAATCATGGCCCCGTAGTCTCGCCGGGTCATATTCGCCATTTCGCCGTCGCCATGGCGGGTGGTCACGTAGCGTTGAAATAGTGCGAATTGCTCATCGGTCGCATTTTTACCTCGGTTGCCTGCGTTGAGATCGGAATTGGCATTGACGATACGGCGCCAGGATTTGGTCATTTCGAAATTCGCCACCGACACCCGTACCGGTATGCACGCGTTGCAGTTTCTGCAGGCCGGTCGATAGATAACTTGATGCGAGCGACGGAATCCGCCGCGGCTCAACGCTTCAAATTGTTCCTGCGCTGTGGCGCCGCTGAGTTCGGTAAACAGCTGCTGTTCCGACTGTCCTTTTAGGTAGGGACACGGCATCGGCGCAGAGCGGTAGAAGGTCAGTAATCTTGTCGATGGGCGTTGAAACGTCATTACGAACTTTCGTTCTGTGATACTTGAAATATGATGCCGCAGCTTATTGGTGAATTCAACGCGTCGGTGGCCTAATCAAGCTCGCTTCGTCGATTGATCACAACCGTACCCGAGAGGAAATCATGCGCCAATCGGCGCCGGTCGCTGAAAAGCCCGATCACCAGGATCAGGCCCGCGGTCCAGGGCGTAATTAGACAGAAGATCGCTGACATGATCGCGGCTTGCAAATGGGTCGGGCGTGCGCCCTGCCAGCTGCGTACTTCGAGACCGACGCACCGCATACGTACTGTACCAGCGCCCGGGCCGCCGATTAGGAATGTGTCATAAAGAACGAGAATGATGACCGGCCACAATACGGCGATAAAGATGCCCAATAGACCGAACGTGACAATGTTTGCGAAGAACAGTGTTGCCATAATTGCGGCTAGGATTGCGAGATCGATGGCAAATGCGATCGGACGACGCCACAACAGCCCGTCGTAATATTCAGGATTCGCTAGTGGGTCCGGCGGGGTATCCTCCCAGTCGAACGTGGCGTCAGCGCGTTGCGGTAGGTTCAGCTTCACAGAAATGCATTCCGATGCAGGTTCAAGTTTATAGATGGTAACTGGCAGACTATTCGCAAGTCCCTATAGCCATTAGCGTTACTGAGTCGGTGCTTTGAAAATGCGTGTCGGCGCCAGCTCTTTCTGGGTCCGCTTCTTGGCTTTGCGCAGAACCAGCACCGCAATTCGCCGATTGCGGGGCGATGTGGGGGTATCGACATCAAGCAATTGTGTGGCTGCTCGACCGTCGACGGTTTTGACCCGCTGGTCGGGGATACCGTTTGCTTTTAGCGCCCGGCGTGCGGAGTTGGCTCGCCGGATCGAAAGCTCCCAATTGGACCGTCCAGAAGGTCCTTTTTGATATTCCGCGGTATCCGTATGGCCGGTAATGGAGAGTTGGTTTGGCAGCCGGGTAACTACTTCGGACACCATGGCAACCAATTTTCGTCCATTTACATTCAGATATTCGCTACCGGGCGCGAATAACGGATTTTTGTCATTGTCCATCAATTGGATACGAAGACCTTGAGGAACAATGTCGATCATCACCGACGGTGCCAGCTCCTGTAGCTCTTCGATCTGCGCCATAGCCTGTTGAACTGCCGCCTTAGCCGCTTCTAATTGGCGTTCTTCATGGGCAGGGTCGACACCGGGTACTTCGGTTTTCGATTTGGTCTGCTCGTCGGGATCGCCCTTCTTGGTCTCGGCTTCCTTTTTCGATCGGTCCGATGAATCGCGGTCGACAGTGGTCGAAGTGGTCTGGCCGGGTTCGGGGATCGGGCCGGGATCGGTCGCCGAAATGCCGCCAAACAACCCTCCGCTGCCAGTCGAACCTTTGACGGCGCCGATAGGCTCGAAATAGTTGGAAATACCCTGTTTTTGATCTTCGGTGGTGGCATTCAACAACCAAAGCAGCAGAAAAAAGGCCATCATTGCGGTCACGAAATCCGCATACGCTACTTTCCAGGCGCCGCCGTGATGCCCCTCTTCGTGGATCTTGATCCGTTTGACGAAGATTTCCGGGCCTTCTTCGAGATCATCGAATGCCATGGTTGCTTCGCCTTACGATTAGGATTTATCGCTTCGTCGCACCAACAAAATGTCGACGCGGCGGTTGCGGGGAGAGGAGGGGTTTTTCTTATCCAACAGATCACGGTCGGCTTTGCCGGCGACCCGCCGGACCCGCTTCGGATCGACCTTGAATTTGGTCAGTGTCTTACGCACCGTATTGGCGCGATCTCCGGAAAGTTCCCAGTTGGAATAGTTCGGCCCACCGAATTTGCTACGGTCGGTGTGTCCGGTAATACGAAGGTTATGAGGAAGCTCGCGTAAAATTGCGGAAATGATCGCAAACAAATGTTCGCCCTTTTGAGTCAAGGTGGTGGCGCCACTTTTGAAAAGGCTAATCTTCTGCTGGTCGACCAGCATAATGCGCAGTCCCTCGGGCGTATTTTCGATTAACAGGCTGTCTTGCAGCTCGGCGAGTTCGGGAATTTCCTGTATCGCCTGGCGCAGCGATTGGGCTGCGGTTTCGAACTGTTGATTTTCTTTTTGGTCGCGCTTGTCCTCTGCACCTTTGGTGTCTCCACCTTCGCGCGATTGCGGTGCGTCTTTGTCCGCATCGGTACTGCCGGTTTTTTCGCTTCCGAAGGTGGGAATAGCGACGCTGACGCTAGGCGGCGAGCCGGAGGATCTAAGCGCACCTTCGGCGGCAAGTGCCAAACCTTTAAGGACGCCCCCGCTACCGGTCTGTTCCTCGGAAACGCCTTCCGGCTCGTAATAATCGGAGATGCCTGCCTTGGTCGCTTCGGTGGTCACGTTCAACAGCCAAAGCAATAGAAAGAAGGCCATCATCGCGGTGACGAAATCCGCGTAGGCTACCTTCCAGGCTCCGCCATGGGGCTCCGCGGGAATCCGCTTTTTCTTTTTGACGACGAGTGGAGGTTCGTCGAGTAATCCATCGTCCGCCATGATTGGGTGTCGCCTTTCCCGGTGCGGTGCCTAGATCAAACTATACCGGCGGTAGGTTGCCTGTTTCTTCTTCCAGCTCGAGGAACGTAGGTCTCACGCCGCTCATCAGCGTTTTGCGGGCGAATTCAATCGCAACTGCCGGGGCATAACCTTGTAGGTGTGCGAGCAGCGCCACCTTCATCACGACGAAATATTGGTGATCGTCTTCGTCGTTACCTTTGATGGCGGCGGCCATTGGTGCGAAGAATCCATAACAAAGCAAAATACCAAGGAAGGTTCCGACCAATGCGGCGGCAATCAGGCCACCCAGCACTTCCGGCGGTTCCGTAATCGAGCCCATGGTTTTAATCACGCCCAACACCGCGGCAACGATGCCGAGGCCGGGGAAGGATTCCGCCATCGAATTGACTGCATGGCTGACCCGGTGCGCTTCCATATGGTGGACGTCGAGTTCCTGATCCATCAACGTTTCCACTTCGAGCGCATTATCGGTCCCGAGAGTCATCAATCGAAGATAGTCGCACATGAATTCGAGAGCATGATGATTGGATTTGAACCCAGGGAATTGTTCGAACAATGTCGAACTTTCTGGATTCTCCACATGCGTTTCCAACGCCAACATACCTTTGGTTTTGGCCAGCCTCAGCGTCTGGTAAAGCATCGATAGGAGTTCGATATAGTCTTTTTTCTTGTATTTCGGGCCTTTGAGAAGCTGCAGTAGAGAACCAATGGCCTTTTTCAGGATTACCGGCGGGTTGCCGATCATGAAGGCGCCGACGCCCGAGCCCCCGATAATTACCAATTCGAAGGGTTGCCACAAAACACCTAGCTTGCCGCCGAGGGCGACATAGCTCCCGATCACGCATAGCGTAACGACAACACAACCTATGACTACAAACATTCGCCCCTACCGACAGTCGCAAGTGAGCTTGCCTGGTGCCAAATGTAAGTAAAAAAGGGCATTTTTGTCCACAGCCCTGTATCGAAAAAAATTGCAAACAGCCGATTTAAGGGGGCTAACTCGAGGCAGTGTCGCCGAGTTGACGGCATGGAAACCCGGCAGCGGTCAATCGTGTAACGATCTCTCGAACGTGGCTCTGATCGCGCGTTTCGACGACGATGTCCGCTTGTGTTGATTTCACGGGGACGTCGTAAAACAGCCGTTGATGGACGATTTCAACGATGTTTCCGCCGGTATCGCCGATATGGTGGGCAACACTCGCCAGTGCTCCCGGATTGTCGCTCATAGTGATCCGAAGCCGGGTGATTCGGCCGGTTCTGACGAGACTGCGCATCAGAATCGAGGCCAAAAGTCGTGAGCTTATATTGGCGCCGCTGACGACCAGGGCGATTTTCTTGCCTGCAAACCGCGCCTGGTGCTCTTGCAAAGCTGCCAACGGAGCAGCCGCTGCCCCTTCGACGACGGTCTTGGTTTGATCGAGCATAGTCTCGATGGCGCTTTCGATGGCGAGTTCGGACGCCAGGAAAATGCCGTCCACATGTTCTTCAATGATCGGGCGAGTACGTTTCCCCGGTTCTTTCACCGCAATACCTTCGGCGATGGTTTCGCCGCCGGCGGTCGATTCCAGTCCGTGAATAGCCTGATACATTGATGGGTAGAGCTCTGCCTCGACCCCAAAGACCTCGGTGCGGCTGCGCATCGCTTTTGTCGCGGTGGCAACGCCGGATAACAGTCCGCCGCCCCCGAGCGGGCAGATAATCGCGTCCAGATCGGGCACCGTTTCCATCAATTCCAGCCCGATTGTGCCCTGGCCGGCGATAATGGTGTCGTCATCGAAGGGATGGACGAAAGTCAGTCCCTCCTTTTTCATCAATTTCTCGGCGTGGGGCTGACAATCGTTGAAGCTATCGCCGTGGAGAACGACGCGCGCACCCATGGCTTGCGTGCGGTTGACCTTGGTGAAGGGAGTGTCTTTCGGCATCACGATCGTGGAGGGAATGCCAAGCCGACTGGCATGCAGCGCCACGCCTTGTGCGTGGTTACCCGCGGACACAGCAATGACGCCGGCTTGATTGGCGTCCTCATCCAGGGATTTCAGCTTAACCAGGGCTCCGCGGTCCTTGAACGCTCCGGTACGTTGGAGGTTTTCAAGCTTGAGATAGACCTCTGCGCCCAGCATGTCCGACAGCGAATGGCTGTGGACCACAGGTGTTTTCACCACCTCGCCGGCGATGCTTTTGGCCGCCCCTTTGATGTCGTCAATGGTAACGGGCATTGCTTACTTGCCTTTTTCGAATCCACCAACCGGCGCGAGACGCAAAGTGCCAATGGCACGCTGTTTTAAGTCATTCCGATCGCCGGAGAGGGGGATATACGCCCCATCCCGCCATTTTTCCAGCAAATTACCGTAAAATTTGGAAAAAATATTTCCCGACTGACCTGTGGCAATAATGAACTTGCTGGCGTCTAGATCAGCCAAATCGTAAATCGCGCGAAACCCCGCGCCATGGCGGTGCTGGAAGGGATTTGCGCTGCCGCTGCCGAATTGAGTCTGACCCCGGTTAAGCGTGTGATCGCCGCCATCGGTGGCAACTTTCAAGTTCGCAAAACGCCGAACGATCGGTATGTGATCGAAAATTCGGTGTTTAAAGACAGCTATGTGGCGAGTGCCCCAACGCCATTCGGAAACGTTGTCACCGTGACGTTCGGTTAGTTTACCGAGCGTGGCCTTGAAACTCTCGTCCAATGCCTCGGCGCAACTTTCCTTTTTGTCTTTAGATTGCGGGGCGTCACACCAGCCGTCTTTCGTCGTCAATACCTTGATCAAAAAACTCGGCATTGGTGCCAACTCAGTAAGTCCATAGGGCGCCATCAGATATGTCATCAGATGCCGCGCCCAGGCGCTATAAATCAGCGGTGCCGCTTGATTTCGGCGCATATGAAAACCCCAACTTTTGAGCGCTTTACCGGCGGGCGTTCGAGCCAGGTTTGGGGAAAGGCCGGACAGCATCAACGGCAATAATTTGGCCGCGGCAGTGGAGAACGTATCCATCTGCCAGCGGGCACTGGCAGCTTTTGAATGTCCGCTAGGTACCTTCGCCAATTGCTCGAGCCTTATTGCTCGGAACGGTGCATCCCAATCCTTGGCGATCATATGAGGATAAGAGTCCGGTACCAGCCGATTGTTCGCATTCCCGATAAAGCCTGAAGATGGATTATGGCTTTGGGGCAGGCCATCGAAGGGAACGAAGCTCTTCCACACATGGCTCTTATCGCGTCCATCCGCAGGCCAACGGCCGTCCCAACCATTACGGACCGGCAAACGGGCCGGCGCGATCATCCCGATATCGCCGTGGCGGTCGGCATAGAAGATGTTCTGTTGCGGGCTGTGGAAGTGTTTGGTCGCTTTGCGGAAGTTCTGCCAATTGAGTGCCCGGTTGATGCGATAAAGCGCCTCGTGGGTCCGGTCGTCGTCTCGCATGCCGGCGCTTTTAAGGGCCAGCACCCTACCGATGAGCTTGAGCTTTTTCGCCGGCGTCGAGATATCGGAAATAATCAGGCCGTTTCGGCTGGAGCGCACAGTGATCACTTCGGGATCACCATCCTTTATTTTGATTTCCTCTTTGCGAGTTTCGAATGCGCGGGACCCATCCGGTGTCAGATAGTGCCCTGGCTTCGTAGGGTCGAGCGTTTCGACAAATAGATCCTGTGAATCGCCGCCACTCGTCGTGAGCCCCCATGCCACGGTGCCATTGTGGCCGATCACCGTGATCGGGACACCGGGCACGGTCGCGCCGGTAACCTCGAACTCCGACGTTTTAATTCGCGCTAAATACCAAAGCCCCGGCGCATCGAAACCAAGATGGGGGTCATTGGCGAGGATCGGTTTGCCGGATTTGGTGTGTTTCCCCGATAAGACCCAGGCATTCGATGCATTCCGAGGCTGAAACATTTCCGGTATCGCGCGCATGAGATCCGTTGCTAGATCCGTACTTGGCAGTGTGATCGGGCCGTCGTCCCCGGACGGCCAAAAATCATTGATCCGGTCCGTACTGAATTTCCGTTTGAGCCGGAGCCGGAACAGTTCCTTCCACCAATTCTGCGCCAATCGAAACGCCATCATTCGTGACCAGACCAGACTATCTGCCGCGCGCCAGGGCTCCGGCGTGTGGCCCAACAGTACGAATTCCGGCGAAAGCGGGCCGTCATGGTTTTTGATGTAGTGATTGACGCCCGCGGCATAGGCCACCATCTGCCGT
>DLVK01000304.1:0-3992 GCA_003444235.1 Rhodospirillaceae bacterium | reverse complement strand
TGTCTCCGTCGCCGCTTCGAGGCCCTGGTGGACCGCCCACATTTTCCCGGTCCAACCATCTTCCAACGGTTTCCCCGATATCACTTGCAGGCGATGGGGCATGCCCAATTCAGCGGCGATCTGTTCCGCGGTCTCTGCGGTTCCGTCCGAGCTGTTATCATCGACCAGGATTACGGAAAATCGGCCCCGATAATCTTGTGCCAGCAAAGAGCCGACGCTTTCGGCGATTACATCCGCTTCGTCACGGGCCGGGACGATGGCGGCAATGGTGGGGAGATCGGTGTCGGACCCGTTGGCGACATCGGATGGGTCATCGAGCCGCTGATCCGCACGCCAAAAGCCAGCCCGACAGCACCAAAGATAAATCCAGGCGCCAAGCGAGAGGATGCTCGTTATCCAAAGAAAAAGTTCACCGCTGATCATGATTCAGCGATCGCCCCGATGCCAATGTTATAAACCCGAGATCATCATAGACCGAGCGGAACTGACAGCCAACTATATGCAATCGTTGAGTCTTTCACATTTACGTTAGGGGAGTTTGCTATTCCTTCCCGAGCATGGTCATAATCGGCAAAGCCTAGGGAGGGCGACCCAAAGTGATGTATCCAGACCAAGAAATCTCCAAAATTCCTGAAAAATCAGCGACCGCGACGGCAGCAGCTTTGTTGCCGTTGAGTGGTGCAGTCGTGCTCGATGTGGGTTGTGGAATGGGGGCGCTGACTTGTTTTCTCGCCGAATGCGGCGCCGAGGCGTCGGGTATCGACCCTAACGAGGCGCGCATTGCAACCGCCCGCGAACAGGCGCGGGACGAGGAATTGGAAGTGACTTTTTATGAAGGTGTCGGCGAGGCGTTGCCGTTCGAAGATGGCGAATTCGACATCGTTATTTTTTCCAACTCGCTTCATCACGTGCCCACCGATCAAATTCCGACGGCACTTGCCGAGGCACACCGTGTGCTGTGCGAAGAGGGTTTGCTTTATGTCATGGAGCCCGTACCGGGGGGCAGCTACTTCGATGTGGGCAGGCCGATCAACGACGAGACGGATATACGTACCAATGCGTACGAGCAGGTGAAGGCGCTCGGTGGCAACGGGTTCATCGAACTGAAGGAAGTATTCTCGTCCACTCCCAGGCGCTATCGAGACTTTTCCGACTTTCGCCAGAAATACCTCGCCCGTAATTCCCATCGCGCCGACCTGTTTGCCGGGCAGGCGGGCGAAATGGAAAAACTTTTCGACCAGCTTGCTACGCCGGCGACGGGTGGCTTCGTTCTCGACGGGGCCATCCGGGTCAATCTCCTGCAGAAGGATATTTAATGACAGCCTCCAGCGATTGCCGAGGCGTGCCGTTAAGCGCGGAGAGTGACGATGCGCTTGCGGCATTCGACGAGACCGTTGCCCATTTTATGGGGCTGCGGGCCGACACGGGCGATGTGCTGAAAAGCGTTTTCGAGGCCGACCCGGAAATGCCGATGGCGCACTGCCTGAAAGGCTATTTCATGAAGCTGATGTGCGGTACGGCCTATGAGGCCAAGGCCAAGGAGGCCTCGACCGCGGCCAACGCATTCAGCGCCAAGTATCAGGTGAGCGACCGTGAGCAGGCACATATCGACGCGCTCGCGGCGTGGGCCCAAGGTGACCTCACCAGTGCGCGCGACCGTTGGGAATCCATACTTATTAATTTCCCGCTCGATGTGCTGGCGCTGCGGCTCAGTCACTTCATTCACTTCTATCTCGGCGATGCGCCGGGCCTTAGGGATTCCGTCGCGCGAGTCTATCCGTGTTGGGACGAAACGGTGCCGGGCTACGGCTATGTCACAGGTTACTACGCCTTTGGCCATGAGGAATGCGGCGCTTATGTCGAAGCGGAACGGCTTGGCCGTCAGGCGGTTGATATCAACCCCGCTGACATCTGGTCGACCCATGCGGTGGCGCATGTGATGGAGATGAACGGGCGCATCGACGAAGGTATCGACTGGCTCGAAGGGCTCTCGGAGAATTGGGAAGGGTGCAACAACTTCGCCTATCACGCCTGGTGGCATCTGGCCTTGTTCTATCTGGCCAAGGGCGACACGGATCGGGTGTTGGAGCTTTATGACACCCGCATCCGGGCCGAAGAGACCGATGATTATCTCGACCTCACTAATGCTATTTCGCTGTTGTGGCGGTTGGAGGAGATGGAGACCGATGTGGGCGACCGTTGGGGCGAGCTTGCTGAAAAGTCTTCGCAGAAAACCGGCGATCGTATTTTCGCTTTTCACGACGCCCATTACCTGATGGCGCTTTGTCATGACGGCAAAGCCAAAGAAGCGGATACGATGATCCAGGCGGTGGGCGAGGATATGGTGCCGGGCATAGAAGGGGCTGTTTATGAGGCGCTGGGCGCGCCGCTTTGCCGCGCCATTAAAGCCTACGCGGTGGGTGATTTTGGTGTCGCGGTAGATCTGCTCTATCCGGTCCGCCGCGAGCTTTACCGTATCGGCGGTAGTCACGCACAACGGGATTTGTTCGCTCGATTGCTGATATCAGCCGGCCTCAAGGCGGGCCGCTTCCGGCTGGTGCGCGCCTTGCTGGCCGAACGGCTTGGGCACAATCCGTCTTCCGCCTGGAATTGGCGGCGAATGCGCGACGCGTTCGTCGGGCTGGAAGATCGTGCCGGTGCCGAGCGGGCCGAGGACGAATACCGAAAACTCAACGCGAATTAGAGACAGATGAGGAAATTCGGCAGATTTCTTTTATGGAGTTTCGCGGGCCTGGGCGCGCTGGTCGTGGTTCTCGTGGTCGGCCTGATTGTTATTGGCAGTAAAGCAGATGATCAACCCGAGCTGCCCGACAATTTCGCGTTGATGCTCGATCTCAATCGGGGCGTGGTCGAAAAACGCAATGCGGTTCCGTTGGAGGTGCTGGAAGATGACCGGGGCGCTTATCTCCTGCGCGACGTCGTCGAGGGGCTTGAACGGGCGGGAGGCGATCCTCGTGTCAAAGGACTGGTGCTTCGTCTCGGCAATAGTGGTGTTTCGATCGCTCAGGCGCAGGAATTGCGCGACGCGATCTTCGCTTTTCGCAGTAAGGGTAAATTTGCCATCGCTTTTGCGGAGAGCTTCGGCATCGTCAGCAATGCCACCGTCGAATATTACCTGGCGAGCGCGGTGGAGGAGAGTTGGCTCCAGCCGTCCGGCGAGCTTGCGTTGACCGGCCTCACTCTGGAAATTCCTTTCTTTAAAGATGCGCTCGGCAATCTCGATATCGAACCACTTATAGGGCAACGCCATGAATATAAGGGTGCGGCGGAAAGCCTGACCCGCGCTGGGATGAGTGCGCCTGTACGCCGGTCGATGGAATCGCTGGTCGATGATTGGTATCGCCAGATTGTCGAAGGTATTTCTGCCGCCCGCAAAATCCCTGTGGGCAAGGTACGGGCGCTTGTCGACGGCGGACCCTACTCAGCAAATGCGGCGAAACGGGTCGGGTTGGTCGATCGGTTTGCCTATTGGAATCAGGTCGAATTGGAAGTGGCGCGTCGCCTTGTTTCCGGTGACAAAACGGATGCGAAAACAGACCCGCTCGTCTCGCTAAAAGAGTATCGCGATGATTCCGATGCTCCTGAGGGGAATGGTCCGAAGGCTGCCTTGATCACCGCGGAGGGGACGATTTTGATGGGCCGTGCGGGGCGGTTCGAGAGCGATATTATCGCCAGCGATGACCTGGCGTCGCTGATCTTTGAGGCTGCGGAAATGGACGATCTCAAGGGTATCTTGATTAGGATCGCCAGTCCGGGCGGCATCTATACGGGAGCGGATACGGTTTGGCAGGCAATCCAGCTCGCCAAGAAAAACGGAAAGAAAGTCGTCGTCAGTATGGGCGGCGCGGCGGCAAGCGGCGGCTACTTCATCGCCATGGCAGCGGACCGGATTGTCGCTCAGCCCGGTACGGTCACCGGTTCGATCGGCGTTTACGGCGGGAAGCTGAATTTGCAGGGTTTCTGGGAGAAGC
>DLVK01000465.1:0-14178 GCA_003444235.1 Rhodospirillaceae bacterium | reverse complement strand
CAGCCCGCCGACGGCGCGCGTGCATTTCGGTCATATGGGCACCAGAAACAGCACATCCACCTTGTCTTGGGTTAGCATCCGGGCAATTTCGCGGGCACTTGCCTCAAGCGCTTCCGGCTCAGAGCCCCCTATTACCGAATAATGAAATGCGCCAACCGAACCGATGGCGCCATCCGCGGCCAGTTCATGCAGGCGGGCGAGCGGAAAACAGATATTCAAGTCCTGCTGAAATCCTGAACGGTCGAAATTGACCGAAGAATGGGACATCACCACGTCGTTTGGATCCACATCGCCGGGGATGACCCGATAATCGACCGCGCCGCGCCAAAAAAGTTTGTCGTCACGCTGCTGAATCGCCGCCGTCGACAATAGCGAAATCCGACACTCGGACAGGGGTTTGTCGAGCGGGACGAACGGCGTCTCGGCGAATTCGGGGCAGGGAAGCTTTTTCAGCATTTCCCGTTCGCCAGCGGGGATATCTTCCAAGCGGGCCATGGAATTGATAATTGGCCTTCGGATCACTTCGATCAAGCCTCATATGCCAATCGCCTGCTCTTGCCGCTCTGGATTACGCGGTCTACCTTCGCCGGCCATGGCCGATACCACACCCAAGTCCAAGCCTATCCGCCCGGCGTTTGCCTTTCTGTTTCTGATCCTGTGCGGCCTGCTCTGGGGCAGCAACATCACCGTCGGGCGCGCAGTGCATGACGAATTTTCCGCGGTTGCGCTGGCTTTTTTCCGCAACGCCACCGCGATGGTGGTTTTGCTGATTATTCTGCGTCGACAATGGCATCTCCTGGTTCCCGCCTATAAAGCCCACTGGCGAATCATCCTACCGGCCGGCGTGATCGGCACTGCATTGTTCAATGTCACGCTTTACACCTCGGTTCAGACGACGACGGCAGTGAACGCGGGTATCGCCATGTCGTTGACGCCAGCCGTGGTGCCGGTGATCGCATATTTCCTGCTCGGCAGCCTGTTCACTCTGCGCCAGGCGGTTGGCGTGGTGGTCTCGTTCATTGGTGTCGGGGTCGTCTTGGCGCGGGGCAACATCGAAGTTCTGACCACACTCTCCATTACCGAGGGCGATCTTATCGCCATCGGGGCAATGATTTGCTGGTCCTACTATTCGGTGTTGGTCAAGAAGCGGCCTGACGATCTAGCGCCAAACCTGTTCCTCGTCGCGCTTTTGATTTGCGCCGTGGTCAGTTTGCTACCCTTCTTTGTTGCCGAGGCAATTTCCGGCACCGTGTTGCCGGAGAACCGCCAAAGCCTGCTCGCAGCGGCCTATGTGGGAATCTTCCCGACTTTGGTGGCGTTGTTCCTGTTCAACCGAGCGATCGATTCAGTCGGCCCTAACGTCGCTGGGCATTTTCAACATGCGGTTCCGCTGTTCGCGGCACTGTTGGGAATATTGTTCCTGGGTGAACGCCTGGCGCTCTACCATGGGATCGCGGCGGCGTTGATCGCGGCGGGAATTTATTGGGCGACTTCCTCGGCGAAAACCAAATAACGAAGCGGTCCGCCGGGCACCACCGAATCGAACGGATAGCAGGTCATCAATACCAACCCGGGCGCATCGCCCAATTGCAGCTTGGTGGTGCGAGAATCGACGATTTTCGTATCCGCAACTCGGTAGGTGTGCCGACGGCCGTCGCGGTCGGTGACATAGAACCGTTCGCCAAGCCCCACCCGCCCGAGAAACCGAAAATGCGTGTCGCGGTGACCGACCACCACACTGGTGCCGCGCGCGCCGGGCAAAGCGGTCCCTCCCATATGGCCCGGCCCAAAGGCAATGGTGCGTCCGTTGGCGCCGGCCAGTACGAATTGATCGATACCATGCTTGGGTGCCACAAGCCGTGCGACCGGCCAGGTATCCGCCCAGGGCCAAGGCCTTGCATGGCTATTGCCCGACTTAACCCGGTCCCACGCCTTCTCGATCAAATGATAGGCGAGTGAGGCCTTTGCATGGATCCATCCCGCCTGGCCGAGTTGCCAAGCTCCGAAGAGGACCAGCGACCCGACCAGCGTGGGGAGGAGAAACTTTTTAATCGTCGTGGACAAGAATTCAGCCTGCGAGACGACGACGCAAAAGCCAAAGCCCAAGTGCCAATGCTAAAGCGAACAATCCAATCAACGCCTGCAGCATCGCCGGGGTCGCCCCTCGCGCCGCAAGCCCGACAGTGACCTGCGCGCTCGGTACCGGAGACGATGAGGACATCATCGCCAGCTGACCGTTGGCAGCGGACCCGGCCGCTTTCCGCAGATTATTTGGAGGCTGTTGCGTTTTTTGGCCTTTGGCCGGCGGCGTCCAGCCTGCCGGTGGATTTGCCGGCACGTTTTTGCGGATCATGCTTTCGCCTTTCGGCCGTGCCACCTGTTTCGCGACAGCAACCAGGCTGGTGTAGGGGCTCACCACCTGATGACCTACGGCAACATCGACGACCGCCAGACGCACCTGCTCGGGATTCTGGCCGTCCTGCAGACCTTCCATGAGACGATCGATCTTGCGTTTGGCCCAATGCTTGGCGATGCCGGGCCCTTTCACCGCAGTCGAAATGTCGAGCTGCTGCGTCCATTTTTGGTCGAGCAGTCGACCGTTGATTTCGATACTGCCCGTCATGGTCGCGCCCTTCGGCATTTTGGCGGCAAACACGATCGGCTCGCCTCGATATAGATCGGGCAACGTGCCGGGCTGCAAGTCGGGATTCGTGCCGGCGGGAAATCGGACTTCGAGGTCGGTCAGCACCGGCTCGCCCAATTTCGCCAGCAATTTCGTCATTCGCTCGGCGACTTCACTGGTCTTGCCAATATAAGTGAAGCTGCCCCGGCCGAACCGGGCCGCGCGATTCATGAAATAGCTGTTGGGAGCGCTACCGATGCCGATGGTGAATAGCCTCGTATCGCCGATACCGCGACGGATCATGCGAAACAACGCAGCTTCATTGCCAACCGCACCATCGGTCAGCAGGACAATCTGGCGCAATCGCCCGGAATCGATACTGCTGTCGAGCGCCGCGTCGAGGGCTTTCGACAATTCGGTGCCGCCAGCCGCCTTCAATTGATTGACGAATTGTTTCGCGGTTCCAAGCGCTTTTTCGTTTGCCTGGCGCGGGTCGGCGAAGAGCGAGGTTGGCCGGTCGGAAAAAGAGATGATGTTGAATTTGTCTTGCGGTGCCAATTTCCCGAGCGCGAAATGGAGGGCTTCCGCCGCCTCTTCGATCGATTCGCCATGCATCGAGCCCGACGTATCGATGATGAAAACGACCTCCCGCGCCAGCGTTTGCTTCGACAAATCAGCCGATATACTTTCGTTCGGCGGGACGATCATCGCCAGCAGATAGGTGGCGCCGTCTTTCTCTTCGGCAAACAATGCGGCCTTGGGGGCATCGCCCGGCTCGGGCCGCCATTCGAGGACGAAATCACGGTCAGCGGGGACCGTACCGTCACGGAGTTTTACCTGATAATTGGTCGGCTGCATTTTCTTGACCGAAATCTGGTGATAGCGGCTTTTCAAGCTGGCAAGAGGTAAGCCGGCATCGACCAGAACTTCCAGCGAAAGCGGGTTTTGTGGCGGCAATGACGGGTCGCGAACAGGGGGTGTAATGCGTTCGGCATCGGGAACATCGGTGGTATTGATTCCGACACCCGTGCCGTTCAGGCCGGCGACTTGAACCTTGCCTGGGATATAGCGCGGGGTCAGCACTTGCGGCAAACGCAGCGCCATCAATCCGTCTTCCATCGGCAGCGCTTCCTGATAGGTGATTTCCACCGAAACCTCCGCCTTGGGCGGAATATTGGCTACGGAAACCGTAAAGATATTGGGTCGCTCCTGCTCGACCAGGCTCGCCTGACGGCCGGTGCGCTTGGCAGATTGATATTGCCTCTTCGCCGCCCGGCGCTCGCGAATCGTACCTTCGACGACCTTATCGCCGATTTTCATAACCATATGGTCGACCGCGCCCTTGTCGGACAACGGGAAAACATACACCCCTTCGACCCATTCCTGCGCCGGATTGAGAAAACTCTGGGCGACCGTCACGCGAGCTATAACGCCGGTGACTTTGACTTTCACATCGGTTTTAAGTTCAGGCGCCGGTGTGGTCAGCGCCGAGCCTTTGTTCGGTCTGACGAACAAGCCACCACCCGGATTGTCCGAGTGAGCCCGATGCGGCGCGGCCTCGGCGACCGTTACCATCAGACACAGAATTGCGATCCCGACAAACGCGACCGCCGCCGTCGCCAACAGGCCAAGGTCGCGTATGATCCGACCTTTCATTGTCTGCGGCACCAAAATTGATCTTTGGGTATAGGGAACCATCTCCCGAAACTCCTTCATGCGTGTGCAACCACTTGGCATAAAAGCGTTTCAATGGGCCGGTTTCGGGGAACTTTTGCGACCTTTTCGCGGTCAATTGTGGCCGCTTTGGGGCAATTGTAATACCTACCAACGGCAGAATCGGCCGCCCTTGACAGCACCGGAGAAATCGCAAAGCTTGCCCCATGACCGCCAATATCAAGATCAGCGTCCGGAACCTGCATAAATCCTTCGGCGAGACGCGAATCCTAAAGGGAGTGGATTTAGAGATTTGCGATGGCGAGTCCTGGGTTTTGCTCGGTGCGTCGGGCAGCGGCAAATCGGTAATGCTTAAATGTATCTTGGGTTTGCTCGACCTTGATGCGGGCAATGTATTGATTGACGGCGAGGTGACAAACGGACACGGCGCCGACCGAGAATCTCATTATCTCAATAAAGTCGGCATGCTGTTTCAACGTTCGGCACTGTTCGATAGCCTGAGCGTTTGGGAAAATATCGTCTTCCGGCTTATGCAGGCCAAAGTATGCACCCCGACCGAAGGCAAGCAGTTGGCACTACAGAAATTGGCACTGGTGAATATGAGTGCCGGCGTGGCCGACTTGTTGCCTGCCGAACTGTCGGGTGGCATGCAGAAACGTGTTGCCCTAGCCCGCGCCATCGCGGGCAACCCGCAAATACTGCTACTTGACGAACCGACCGCAGGCCTTGATCCGATTTTGAGCAACGGCATTAGTCAACTCATCGCCGACATCACCGAGGAACTCAATACGACGGTGATTTCGATCACCAATGACATCGACAGCGCGCAGGTAATTTCCGATCAGGCGGCGATGCTCCATAGTGGATATATCTGCTGGCAGGGGGCGACAGAAAAAATTGACGAAGCCGACGACCCCAATGTGCAGCAATATATCCGCGGCTGGCTTGAGGAGCGTGCTAAACGCGGCGAAGGAGACGACGGAAAACCCAAGGACGGCAAAAAGGAAAGCAGGCCCGGAGCCTAGGCGCTTACCACCCAATTCATCACGATAATTCCCGCCGTAATTACCGCCGCCGCAAATACCCGGCGTCTACCGAACGCTTCACCCATGAACAGAGTGCCGATCAATGCGGCGAAGACGACGCTGGTTTCTCGCAGGGCGGCGACGTTACCGACCGCGGCAAAGCTCAGTGCCCACAGGATGATGCCGAAGTTTACAAAGGCGGCGACGCCGCAGGCGAGTCCGGTTTTCCACTGTGCAGCAAGCAAGCCACCCAAACGCGCACCTCGGCGCCAATAGGCAAGTGCGAACATGGTCAACGCATCGAATAGGAACACCCATGCGACGAATGGATACCTCGCCGTCGGGTCGCGCATGGCGACCGCATCGGCGATGGTGTAGATGCTCATCATCAGCCCGGCAACGCCGGCTATCAATAATGGCTTGGCCCCTTTTCGCGTGAACACGCCGGGCTCGAAAACGAAGACCAAAAGCCCCAGACAGACGAGCCCGATTCCCACGACCTGAGGACCATTGGGAATCTCCCCGATGGTTGGGATGGCAATTAACGTGGTTATCAACGGCGCGATACCACGGGTTGCCGGATAGACCTGGCTAAGGTCGCCCTCCTCGTACATCGCGATCAGTGCGAGTTTGTAGACTACATGGCAAGCGGAATGTATGGCGATAAGTTGCCACGCCTCGGCAGTCGGCAACGGAAAAATGAAAATTCCGGGAATGGCAACGATCAAGCCAGCGCCATAAACCAGCGTTGCCATCGCCACTTTGTCAGGCGCTCGCTTGACGTAAGCATTCCAGACCGCATGCATGATGGCAGCGCTGAGAACGAGGACAGTGGCGGTAATGGACATGGCGGACTGAATACCGGACCAGGCTTAAAAGAACGACCCGATTCTTGTTTTGCGGACCCTAGACCGCGTCGCTGTAGCTGTGATCGGTACCGGCGAATTTCACCTTCGCCATATTTTTCAGCACTTTGGCGTGATACGCGAGCGCATCCGGATGCAAATCTGCGGCAGGTGGTTTTTCATGCTCAAAATTGCCGTAACGATCCTCGCCGCGAACCAAAAGCGCGCTATCCTTGATATCGCCCTGTTGTTGCACGTGGGGCGCGATATAGCGAATAGCGAGACCGATACGCCTGTCGTCGGTGGTATTGGGATCGGACCCGTGCACCAATCCGATATGGTGAAGCGAAATTTCCCCGGTCGCCAATTCGAGACTGATCGCCTGGGAAAGGTCCGGGTCTTCGGCCAACTTTTGTCCGCGGGTCAAAAGATTATGTTCGTCGAACGTATCTTCATGGGCGAGTTGAGCGCCGTTGTGAGTACCGGGAATGACCTTCATCGCTCCACTCGCCACCGTCGCCGGCGACAGCGCCACCCAAGCGCTGCAAACGTCCGGCGGCGCGAGACCCCAATAAGTCGCGTCCTGATGCCAGGTCACGTGCCCGGGATCTTTCGGCTCCTTGATGAAAAATGTCGCGTTCCAGCAAAAGATATCCGGACCAAGGACGTCCTCAACCGCATCCAAAATCGTTGGCTCGGTGACCAATTCGTGGATGAAGGTCAGCACCAGGTGCATTTTGGTTTTGATTTGATTTCGGATATTGCCATCGGCGCCGTTCTCAAATGCCTCTAGTCTTTGGCGATAACCGACGGCGTCCGCTTCGCTCATCACTCGCACCGGACAATGATAACCATCGCGTTCATACGCCTGAACTTCGGCACTACTGAGTACATTCGGCATGACACATCCTCACTTTGCGGGCGCAGATTACGTTGGCGTGAAGTTCGCGGTCAATCGGGTTAGAGCCGACTGCACAAAGATCGTTGAACCGCCGCCTCCATCGGCGTAGGTTCCCGCCGTATTCAATCATTTCAACCGGGTTTTGGAGACCTGCCATGTCGATTCTTGCCGCACGCCTCGGGCGCATCAAGCCCTCGCCGACCATCGCCATAAACACCAAGGCGAACGATCTTAAACGGGCCGGCCACGACGTGGTCAGCCTTGCCGCCGGCGAACCGGATTTCGATACGCCCGAGCACGTCAAACAAGCCGCCATCGATGCCTTGGCGAAAGGCGAAACCAAATACCCGCCGCCTGCCGGCATTCCCGAGCTGCGTGAAGCGATCGCCGCGAAATTCAAGCGCGACAACGATCTCGAATACGGCATCGACGAAATCTGCGTGACAGTCGGTGGCAAGCAGGTGATCTACAATGCCATGATGGCGACGCTGAGCGCCGGCGACGAGGTTATCATTCCGGCACCCTATTGGGTCAGCTACACCGATATCGTCCTGCTTTGCGAAGGCGAGCCGGTGGTCGTCGATTGCGGACCCGAAAGCGGGTTCAAATTGACCGCCGAGAAGCTCGAAGCGGCGATCACGCCAAAAACCAAATGGCTGATGCTTAACAGCCCGTCGAACCCCACCGGCGCGGCCTATTCCGCGGACGACCTTAAGGCGCTTGCCGAAGTGCTCGATAAACATCCGGATATTTGGATTTTTACCGACGATGTCTACGAGCACATCATTTATGACGGCTTCGAATTCGCCACCATCGCCCAGGTCGCACCGTCCCTGAAGGACCGGACATTGACCTTGAATGCATGCTCCAAGGCTTACAGCATGACCGGGTGGCGCGTGGGTTATGCAGGCGGTCCTCTGGAGTTGATCAAAGCAATGAATATGGTCCAGAGCCAGGCCTGTACCGGCACGTCGATCATCAGCCAGTGGGCCGCGGTGACCGCGCTTGAAGGCGATCAAAGCTTTCTGAAGGGGTGGGTCGACATCTTCAAGGAACGCCGCGATATCGTCGTGTCCATGCTTAATCAGGCGACCGGCATTGAGTGTGCGACACCCGAAGGTGCCTTCTACGTCTATCCGTCAGTCGCCGGTTGCCTCGGTAAAAAGACGCCGGACGGAAAACTGATCGAAAATGACGAAGATTTCTGCACCCATATTCTGGAGACCGAAGGGGTCGGTATCGTCCATGGGGCGGCTTTCGGCCTCGAGCCGTTCTTCCGGCTTTCCTATGCGGCGGCAACCGACGTTGTCGAAGATTGCTGTGCTCGAATTCAGCGAGCCTGCGCCGCACTGAGCTAATTCGCTCTTTATCTGCCGATTCCACGAACGGGCGCGATTTTTCGTCGCGTCCGTTTTTTCTTGCTCCCAACGACCTGTTTTGGAACCATAAAGTGCTTATAATGTAATAAGGGCAGAAAGCGCCGCGATCCAAGACGGCGTGCCCGATCAAAATAGGTCAAATACAGGGAAAGGAAGCACTAAATGTCAGGGAGGATGCCTTCGGCACCACGCTGTGCCGCCATCGTAGGACCTTATCTCAGCGGTAAAACCACGCTCTTGGAAGCGATTTTGCACCAATGCGGAGCCATACCGCGCCGCGGCACCGTCAAAGAAGGAAATACCGTCGGTGACGCCGCGCCCGAAGCCCGCGAGCGCGGCATGGGAATAGAAATAAATTCGGCGAGCGCCGATTTTATGGGCGAACGTTGGCACTTCCTCGATTGCCCAGGCTCGATCGAATTCATGCAGGACACTCTGGCCGCCCTGGCCGTCTGCGACATCGCGATTGTTGTCTGCGATCCGGAAGCCGACCGCGCGGCCACGTTGGGACCGATCTTCCATGCGCTGGCGAAAAACAACATTCCGCATATGGTCTATGTCAACAAGATGGACACCGCCAACGGACGCGTGCCGGAACTGATGGCGACCATGCAAGAGGTGTCGAACAAGCCTTTGGCACTGCGTCACGTTCCCATTCGCGATGGAGAAACGATCACCGGCTATGTCGATTTGGTCTCCGAGCGAGCCTATGAATACAAACCTGGCGAGCCTTCAGCACTAATCGAAATCCCCGAATCCGTACAGGATCGCAACGAAGAAGCACGTCAGGAACTATTGGAGACGTTGGCCGATTTCGACGACGATCTGCTGGAGCAGCTTCTCGAAGAAGTCGTACCACCGAAAACCGAGATCTACGAACATCTTACCCGCGATCTTCGCGAAGGAAATGTTGTGCCCGTATTCCTCGGCGCGGCAGAACAAAATCACGGCGTCTTCCGGCTATTGAAAGCGATCCGCCACGAAACGCCCGAAGCCTCCGAAACGCTGGAACGCCTTGGCGGCGTCGACGGTGACCCGGCGGTTCAGGTTTTCAAGACTTACCAGCTGCCGCATACCGGAAAGCTATCTTTGGCTCGGGTCTGGAAGGGCACGGTTAAAGATGGCACCTCGTTCGGCGATCATCGGGTCAGCGGCCTTTCCACATTGAAAGGTCATACGCTGGACAAACTCGGCGAAGCGACGGTTGGCGATGTGATCGGCATGGGCCGCCTTGACGAAGTGAAGACCGGCCAAGTATTGACCCCCTCCGGCGCCGTGGACGGTGCGCTGCCGTGGCCCGATATCCTTACACCGGTCTACGGCCAGGCTATCCGGTCCGAGAAACGCGAGGACGAGGTCAAGCTGTCCACCGGCATCGCGAAAGTCATCGATGAGGATCCGTCCTACGTTATCGAACATAACGAAGACACTCACGAGATGGTGCTTTGGGGACAAGGCGACATTCATCTTCGTGTCGCCGGTGACAAACTTAAGGGTCGCTACAATGTCGGCGTCCAAAGCCAGATGCCGCAAACGCCCTATAAGGAAACCATCGGCAAAGGTACCAAGCAGCACGCCCGCCACAAGAAACAGAGCGGCGGACATGGCGAGTTCGGTGATGTCCATCTCGACATCAAGCCGGTCCCGCGCGGCAAAGGGTTTGAATTCGTCGACAAAATTACCGGCGGTGTCGTGCCGAAACAGTACATCCCGGCGGTGGAGAACGGGGTCAAGGAATACATGACCGAAGGGCCGCTCGGATTCCCCGTCGTCGATGTTTCTGTGACTTTATTCGACGGCCAGCACCACGCGGTGGATTCTTCCGAAATGGCGTTCAAACGGGCAGCCATTCTGGGCATGAAGGATGCGCTACCCAATTGCAATCCGGTGCTCCTGGAACCGATCGCGCAGGTAAAAATTGCTGTACCGAGCGAGTTCACCGCCAAAGCGCAAGGCATCATTTCCAAGCGAAGAGGACAGATTCTCGGTTTCGATGCCAAGGAGGGCTGGAAAAACTGGGATGAAGTCCAAGCCCATATGCCGCAATCGGAGCTTTACGATCTGATTAATGAAATCCGCTCGTTGACGCTTGGCGTTGGCACCTTCAGCTGGGAATTCGACCATTTGGCCGAGCTGATGGGACGCGAGGCGGATATCATCGTCTCGGAACATAAAGCCGCCGCCGAATAGTTGCGGTGGGGATGTGAAAAATTGAGAGCGCGCGGCCAAACACCGCGCGCTCTTTCTTAAACGAAAATCGCCAAAGAAAAAGGATCGAAACATTGGATATCGCCGCTACCGCGCAACAACTCATCGAAGCCCGTATATCGGATTCGATCGTCACGCTCGACGAATTTCCCGCCGACCTCGGCGAAGCCTATCAGGTTCAGCGCGCCGTCGCCGAAGGCTATGGCGAAAAGATAATCGGTTGGAAAGCCGCCTTTACCGCAGACGCGGCAATGGAAATGATGAAAACCGACGAGCCCGCATACGGGCCTCTCTTTGAAGGTTCCACTCTGGCTTGTTGCGATACGATGAAATCGCCCGAGCATTGCCTGCGCAGGATCGAATGCGAATACGCGTTCAAGATGGGGACCACCTTCGAACCCCGCGACGAGGCCTACAGCTCGGCGGATGTAACCGAAGCGGTGGCGTCAATCCATCCGGCGATCGAAGTGGTACATGTGCGCGCCGACGGCGCGCTGGACGTAGGTGCGCGTGCGGTGGTCGCCGATCATTGCGGCAACTACGCTTTCGTTACCGGTACCGGCGCCAAAGACTGGCACACCTTAGACATCGTCAATCAACCGGTGACCTTAACGGTCGACGGAGAGGAAGCGGTGGTCGGCGGTGGCAAGAATGTGCTCGGCCATCCCGTCACCTCGCTGGTTTGGTTGGTAAACCGCCTCTCGCGTGACGGCATTACGCTGGAAGAGGGTCAATTCATCACCACAGGAAGCTGTACTGGCATGCATCCGGTGCCGCAAAGTTGCGACCTCGTCGCTGATTTCGGCCCACTCGGCCAATGCTTGCTGACCTGCAGCGCGTGATGCGCCACGTTTCGCGCCTACTCGCCGCAACCGCAGCGGTCCTACTCACCGCTGGGCCAGCCCTTGCCCACGACAACGGTAAACCCCATGACGGCGGCTGGGACCAATTGATGGGCCAGAGCGAAATTGCCCGCGATCTCGGCGACTGGGCCAACGCGATCGGCCTCTTGGAGCACTCGCTCGCAAAAGCGTCCGAAGGTCTGCCGCAGGTGGTTTCCCATCTCCAGCTTGCCGAGGCATTGATCCAAACCGGAAAATACAAAAAGGCACACGCTTCCGCAAAAAAGGGGCTCGACGCCGGCAATTTGCTCGATGATTTGCCACAGGTCAGAGGACACTTGCTGGAAGCCTTCGCCCATGCACTGCACAAGACCGGTGGGGATGCCGCGGAAGTCGAACGCAGCAACAATTGGGCGATCAAAATTCGTCAAGACCGCGGTTCGCCGCTGGTCCCGCGCAGCCATGATTTCGGCCTGCGCCACGCGGATTCCGGATTTCTGTTTGCTGCAAATATTGCCGGATTCCTTCGCACCAATGCCAGAAAGGTCAGCAAGGAAGCGCCGCACGTACAGGGCAAGTATGCGTATTGGCTGGGCGACAGCGCTGTCTTCGCGGATGTCGTCATTTATCCGAAACCGGAAAAATCCCTACGGCAGATTTTCGATCAGGTCCGCGCTGTCACTATGCATCACTACAAAAAGGCCAAGCGGCTTTCGAAAGGCGAGTTCGCCGCTGCGAAAACCCTCGGCTTGAAAGGCTTGGAGGCGCAATGGCTGATTACCGAGCCCGACAAAAAAACCAAGCTCTGGCAGGGTCTGTATTTCATGGAACGCAAGGGCTTTATCGTGCAAGTGCGCACCCGTGCCTTGGCCGACGAGGCCGAGCGCGCGGAGAAATTGATCGACGAATTTGTCCGTGCCTTTAAATGGGCCAAGACGATCAAAAGTTAAGTTTGTGAACCCCAAAGGGTTGGAGCCGGAGGAAAGCATGGTCAATGCCGCCAAAGCCGCCCAAATTCTGATCGAAGCGCATCTGGGCAATCAACTGCTCGATGACATTCCCGACGATTGCAAACCGGCCTCGCCCGAGGACGCGCTCGCGGTCCAAGAGGTCATGCTTGGACACTCGGACATCACCTATGCCGGTTGGAAGGTGGCGCGGACCAACGAAGAGCTGCAAAGGGAAGCCGGTCTCACCGAGCCCGCCTACGGACCGATCTTCTCCGAGTTCATTCATGAAAACGGGCATCACTTCGCCGGCGGCGCCCCTTCGATCCGGGCAATCGAATGTGAATTCGCGGTAATCCTCGCCAAGGACCTGCCGGCCTCCGGCGCGCCCTATACGGTGGATCAAGCCGCCGATGCGGTCGGCACGATGCATCCCGCAGTCGAGGTCACCGGCCAGCGTTTCAAGTCCCGGAACGATCTCGGGCGTCCCGCGACGACGATGGATTTCGCCGGCAATTTCGCGTTTGTCTTCGGTGACGGCATCACCGATTGGCAAACATTCGATCTACCGAACCACGGCGTGGAACACATCATTGACGGTGAGGTTATCGCCACGTCTACAGGTGCAAATGTACTCGGGAATCCCCTTAACTCGGTTTCCTGGCTTGCCAATAAACTGGCAACGCGCGGCTTGGAATTGAAAGCCGGAGATTGGATCAGCACCGGCGCTGCAACCGGGCCAATACCCGTCGCGGCTGGTGTCGGCGTCGCGGCCGCGTTCGGTGACCTAGGCCGCGCTCACTGTAAACTTCCGAACAACTAGGGCCGAAAGGTTCAATCTCGCGCCCGCTGGCGCCGTTTTGGCTTTTGGTGCAAAGTGTCGCCAAGGGCGACCCGGTCGCTCAGTCAAAATTGATTCTCAGAATAGGGACAACCAGGAGGAACACCCACATGGTAGACGCTGCCAAAGCCGCTGAAATTCTTGTCGCCGCTCATCTCAAGAACGAACTACTCGACGACCTCCCCGATGACTGCAAGGCGCAAACACCCGATGAGGCAATCGAAGTGCAGCTCGCCATGCTTGCGCATAGCGATATCAACCACGTGGGCTGGAAAGTGGCGCTCACCAACAAAATTCTACAGGACAAAGCCGGCGTCACCGAACCCGCATACGGCCCGATCTACCAAGAGTTTGTTTTCGAAGACGGCCACAAATTCGAAAACGGTCAGCCGACAGCTGGCGGCATCGAATGCGAATTCGCGGTGATTTTAGCCGAAGACCTACCCGCCTCCGGCGCACCCTATACGACCGAACAAGCCGCCGAAGCAGTTGGCACCATGCACCCGGCAATCGAAATCACGGGCATGCGGTTCAAGACCCGCAACGATCTGGGACGCCCTGGCTCAACCATGGATTTCGCCGGGAACTTCGCGTTCGTGTTTGCCGACGGCTTGGAGGATTGGCGCAAATTCGACCTGCCGAGCCACGGCGTAAAACATATTGTCGATGGAGAAGTGATCAAGGAATCGAATGGCGCCTGGGTTCTCGACAATCCGTTGAACTCGATTTCGTTCCTCGCCAATAAACTTGCCGCCCGCGGAATGGACCTGAAAGCAGGTGAGTGGATCAGTACCGGAGCGGCCACAGGACCGATTCCGATCGGCCCGAGCTCCGAAGTGGTTGCCGATTTCGGCGACCTCGGCGTCGTGACCTGCACAATGCCGGACAAGTAA
>DLVK01000048.1:0-8371 GCA_003444235.1 Rhodospirillaceae bacterium | reverse complement strand
CCTGTTAAACGAATATCAACGTACTTTGTCGGATTACTTCGATCGTTTGGCGGAATCGATAAAGGAAATGGACAAAGAGACGTCCGAAGCGCTCGGCCTAGGCATGAAATCGCAAATGCTTCGCCGTCAAGATTTGATGCGAATGCTGAAAGATATTCGCAGGTTTGTTCAATCTGGTCAGAGGCAAAAGGCGCGCGATATGTTGGCGCAGCTTCAGGAACTGATGGAAAATATGCGGATTAAGCGTTTCGCGAAGCAAACCGAGGCGACCAGGCGGGCAATACGAACGGTCAACGATTTAAAACGACTGGTCAAAGGTCAGCAGGAATTGCTCGACAAGACCTATCGGGTGGCGCGAGATCGAAACCAAATTACGGTAAAAAAACAGCGTACGATTCCCTTTCAAGGCTTCGTTCCGTTCCGTCCCGAAAACGACGAAGGTTGGGATAAACACGGTAAGCAGAAATCCGGTAAGAAATCCGGCAAGACGCGCTCGCTCAAAGAAGAAGTGGACCAACAAGAAAGCCTGCGAGGCCAACTGGGGGATATTATGCGCAGGGTGTCGGAGTTGAATGTCCCGATTCCCGATGAAATGGGTAGCGCAGAAAAGCTGATGCGCCAATCTTCCAAACACCTTAAGCAGGGTGACGCTGGTAAGTCAGTTACCGATCAGGGCGATGTCATCAAAGCTCTGCAGAAATCGCTTAAATCGACGATGAGTAACTTGGCTAAGAATGCTGGCGAAGATCCGTTCGACATGGATGAAGACTGGTTGCAAGGGACGCAAAGTCGAAACGATCCGTTTGGCCGCCCACCCGACGGCAAAAATCGCTCCGGCTCAGGTAATGCTCAGAACCTTGGCGAGGATGTGGAGATTCCCGGTATTCAAGACATTCACGATGCAAAGCAAATTCGTGACGAACTACGCCGTCGGGCCGGGGAATATGAACGTCCTGAATTGGAGCGAGAATATTATCGACGGTTATTGAACCGCTTCTAAGCCCCGCCGCTCGCGGCCTACCTTGGCCTATTTACTCGGCTGATCACGTGTAAAGGTAATTTCCATTCGCACCGGCCTCGGCGGTGGATCTTTGACCTCTGTGGTGTATTTGATCTTTTCACCCGGCAAAATCTTCGCCTGGCTGGCCTTGAAATAATGGGTGTAAATGATTTCGCCCTTGGCGTTGTAGAGGTCACCTTTGAGAGCAGGTACGTCGAGGGTGTCCTTGGTGGTGTTGTGAATCTCACCGGTTATCGTAATCACGATACTATTTCCCTCACGGCGGGGCGATGACTGCGCGGGGGGAAGTTTCAACCCGTGACCTAACGTATCCGGTGCAATGCCGATCAATTCAAAGACCTTGTTGATGGGCGGATAGAAAGTCACCAAATCTTTGCGGAACATCGTCACGCCGAGCACGATCACGACGATAACGGCGATGAAGATAATCCAGCCAATAATTGCGCTGATCGAACGTTTAGGTTCGGGGGGTTCGAACCGGCTTTCGGGAGGCATTCCCTGCGGTTCCACCTGCATCATCTCTTCATCCGCCGCGGCATTTTCGCTGGATTCGACGGCAAAGGGGTCGCCCCCTGCACCTCCATCTTGGCCGGCCTGAGCGGGTGCCTCGCCTTCTTGGGGTGCGTCGCCCGGCGTATCGTCGTCGAGATTGGCGAACGGGTCGTCGCTATCGATTTCTACGCCTTCGCCAGATGGTGCTTCCGGTTCGGTATCTGGCGCTGGCGGCGGTGGTGGAGGCGGAGCGGCTTCTGGCGCCGGTGGTGGCGGCGGCGGTGCTGGCGCCGCACCGGCGGGATCGCCGTCAGGCATCGCATGCCAGCGGTTGTCGCATTTGCTGCATTTTACTTTACGCCCCTCGGTGCCAAGCGCGCCGTCCTTGATGTTGAATTTCGCGTCGCATTGGGGGCAGGTGAGAATCATCGTATCTAGGTACTCAGCAAAAAGTCAGCACAAAATGTTGTGGCGGTGAGTCTAAGTGGTCACATCGTCTGTTGCAACCGTCGCGGCGCTTTACGCAGCTGGGTTTTGCGTGGCATTTTGGGTGAGAGCGTGTGGAGAGCGGGATTCCGCGAATGTATAAGTGTATTTTTTGCGTCGGCATTAAAAACCGGCCCGATTTCGAGAGAAGAAACTTCGCGTGATTCGATTCGAGAATGTAGGCATGCGGTATGGTGCCGGGTCTGAGGTTTTAAGCGATATTTCCTTCAGCCTCGAGCCTGGAGCGTTTCGGTTCGTCACCGGCCCAAGCGGGGCCGGTAAATCCTCAATGCTTAAGCTGATGTATCTTGCCGAACGGCCGAGCCGTGGCCTGATCAGCTTGTTTGACCGCGATATTTCCACGTTGCAGCGTAACGAGTTACCCGCATTACGGCGTCAAATCGGAGTTGTTTTCCAGGAATTTCGCCTCCTCGACCATTTGTCCGCATTTGACAACGTCGCGTTACCGCTTCGGGTCGCTGGCATGCGTGAGGACCAAATCACCAAGCAAGTTACCGAGCTCCTAAGTTGGGTTGGGCTCGCCGGTCAGCTCGATGCGCGGCCGGTGACCTTGTCCGGCGGGCAGCAGCAACGCGTGGCGATCGCTCGGGCCGTTATAGCCCGGCCCCAATTGCTGCTGGCCGATGAGCCGACCGGCAATGTGGACGATGCGATTGCTGTTCGGTTGCTTTACCTGTTCGAAGAACTGAACAAAGTCGGCACGACCATCGTTATCGCCACGCACAATGAAGGCTTGGTCTCGCATTTTGATTATCCGGTTTTGCATTTGGAGGATGGCATGTTGACCAGTCCAGATGCGGAGAGGGCGGGATAACATGCTGCGGAACCGTATCGACCTGCCTTTGACCAGCGACCCGGCGACCCGGCTTTTGCCGTGGATCATCAGCGTCATGGTGTTTTTGGCGATGCTGATGTTGGCGGGCGCACTGGTACTAACCGGCGCCACCGCGTCTTGGGAGAAAGGGCTGAGCGGGCGCTATACGGTGCAAATTCCACCGATCGAAGGTGAGACCGGTGACGAGGCAGCACGCCGGGTCGAACGCGCGATTCAAGTGCTAACGCGAACGGCCGGCGTTGCTGGTGCCAAGCAAGTTCCAATTGCCGAAGTGGCCGCTTCGCTCGAGCCGTGGCTGGGTGCCGGCACCTCGGTGCTCGATTTGCCATTACCTTATTTGATAGACGTCACGATTGCCAAAGAGCCTCAGGTCAACCTTAAGCAACTACGCCAACAGTTGACTCTCGCAGTAGCGGATGCGTCGCTGGACGATCATGGTGTTTGGCGTCGGCAAATCGCCGATCTCATCTTGGCGCTACAATTGCTCGCGGCTGGCGTTATCGCTTTGATTGCGGGTTGTGCCGTGGCGGCGGTGGTATTCGCCACACGGAGCGGCATCGCGGTCCACCACGACGTGATTATGGTGCTGCACTTGATCGGAGCGACGGACCGGTATATCGCCCGGCAATTCCAGCGCCATGCGTTTCGCCTTGCATTGAAGGGAGGGATTGCCGGTGCGGTATTGGCCGCGGCGACATTGTCGGTGTTTGTTTGGGGCGTAGTAGAATTCGATCCTATGCTGATGCCGGACTTACGGTTTACGCCGTGGCATTGGGGAGCGATCTTTGCTGTTCCTGTTGTCGCTTGTTTCATCGCCATGCGTACCGCACGAGCCACTGTGTTGCGTGCGTTGGGCCAAATGCAATGATTAGCCGGCGAAAACGCAAAAGTTTGCGGCGTGTTAAATGGATTTTCATCGCCGCAGTCGTTTTAGGAATCGGGTGGGTTTGCGGGCTTTTGATATTCGCACAGACGCTGCCGGATCGAGTTGCTTCGCCGGACGCCAAGACCGACGCGATTGTCGTGCTGACAGGCGGCAGCTTGCGACTTGAATCGGGGCTCGAGCTACTTGCAGAAAAAAGAGCGCAAAAGCTGTTCGTGTCCGGCGTTCATCGTGGGGTCGATGTTCGCCAGTTGCTACATATGTCGCGCCACGCCCCCGAGGCAATGGAATGCTGTATCGCACTCGGCTATGACGCGGATAATACGCAAGGTAACGCTTTGGAAACCGCAGTTTGGCTCAAAAACGAAAAGTACAATTCGATCAGATTAGTTACGTCGAGTTATCACATGCCGCGCAGTCTGGTCGAATTTCACGCGGCCATGCCCGGCGTAAAAATTGTAGCCCACCCGGTTTTTCCGAAATCTTTTAAGGCGAAGGAATGGTGGTTCTGGCCGGGCAGCACCGGGCTCATCGTGGAGGAATATAATAAGTTTCTGATTGCCTATCTGCGCCGGATGATCTTCTCGCCGGATCTAATTTCAACCTAGTGGAATAGTTGCCGTGTTGCGCGCTACCATTTTTTGGTTCTTGTTTTACGTTTGGACGGTTTTGTTATGTCCGATTTACGCTTTGCTGATGATTTTGCCGCGGCGGCTTTTTCGGAAGGCGACCCGATTCTGGGTGCGAGGCAGTGTCATAATCATCCGCGTTACGCTTGGCATAACTTATGAAATTCGGGGGCGGGAGCACCTTCCGGCGGATCCTTTTCTGGTTGCTTCTAAGCATCAATCGATGTGGGAAACGCTGATTTTTAATTTAATCTTCTACGATTGCATTTTTGTGCTCAAACGTTCGCTGCTGGCTGTGCCGTTGGTCGGTTGGTTCATGTGGCGTGCGGGTATGATCGACGTGGACCGCAGTGCTGGCGCGGCGGCAATGCGCAAAATGCTGAGGACGGCCAGAATTCGAATTTCGGAAGGCCATACGATTATCATTTTTCCAGAAGGCACGCGCACCAAAGCCCGTACGACCCCACCTTATCAGCCAGGCATCGCAGCTCTGTATCGCGATCTTGATCTACCGGTGGTACCTGTGGCGCTCAATTCGGGTTCCTATTGGCCACGGCGTAGTTTCGTTAAACGACCTGGCTGTATCGTGATGGAGTTTCTGCCGCCCATCGTTCCGGGTCTCGACCGACATGAATTCATGGCCGAACTACAGGAGCGGATTCAGGGAGCGACCGACAAATTGGAAGTCGAAGCAGGCTGTGGATGATCCTGTGTACAACTCTCGATCGGTTGTGAATAAGTCGGAATAAGCCATTTAAATCAGCAAGCTAATATGCACCATTTCGCCTTATATATTAGAACAAAACACGAACAATAAAGTTGACCTGCCCCTCTCCTCACACTACCTTTTGGTTAGGAGAGTACCATGGTGAACCCTGCCGGAATCGCTGGCCAAATTTGGGATATGAAATACCGGCTGAAAATGCCGGACGGCACGCCGGTCGACCGCACGCTGGAAGATAGCTGGCGCCGGGTCGCCGAGGCGCTGGCTGCGCAGGAAGGCGAGCCTGAGCGCTGGGCCGAGGCCTTTTATCAGGCATTAGACGATTTCAAATTTTTGCCTGCTGGTCGAATTCTCGCCGGCGCTGGATCCGGTCGTCGGGTCACGCTGTTCAATTGTTTCGTGATGGGCGCCATTCCCGACGATATGGGAGGCATTTTCGATGCGTTGAAGGAGGCCGCTCTGACCATGCAGCAGGGCGGAGGTATCGGTTACGATTTCTCCACATTGCGGCCAAAAGGTGCGCCTGTAAAAGGGGTTGGCGCCGATGCCTCGGGGCCACTCTCTTTTATGGAAGTATGGGACGCCATGTGCCGGACCATCATGAGTGCCGGTTATCGCCGGGGTGCGATGATGGCGACCATGCGGTGCGACCATCCGGATATCGAGGATTTCATCAGCGCGAAAAACGTGCCCGGTCGGCTCAACATGTTTAACCTTTCGGTGCTTGTGACCGACGAATTCATGGCCAAAGTCAAAGAGGGTGGTGATTGGGAGTTGCGCTTCGGTGACAAGGTTTATCGTACGGTACGGGCCGATGATCTGTGGGACAAGATCATGCGCGCTACCTACGCTGCGGCGGAGCCGGGGGTGATCTTCATCGATCGCATCAATCGGCTTAACAATCTCCATTATTGCGAAACCATACATGCTACCAACCCCTGCGGTGAGCAGCCCTTGCCGCCATATGGCGCGTGCGATCTGGGCTCGATTAATCTCGCCCGGCTGATCGAACAACCATTTACCGACCGAGCAGGGCTCGACGAAGTTGCGCTCGAACGATTGGTGCCGCTCGCGGTTCGTATGCTCGATAATGTGATCGATATTTCTGCATTCCCGTTGCCGCAGCATGCAAATGAGGCTAAGGCGAAGCGGCGTATCGGTCTCGGCATTACCGGGCTGGCGGATGCACTGATTATGTGCCGGGTTAGGTACGGCAGCCCCGAAGCCATCGAACTTGTTGGTGGCTGGATGAAGACCCTCCAGCGCGCGGCATATCGTGCCTCGGCCGCATTGGCGGCGGAAAAGGGGTCGTTCCCGCTATTCGATGCCCAACCCTATCTCACCGGTGAAACCATTGCCGGATTGGACGAGGACATCCGTGCCGAGATCGAGCAACACGGTATGCGCAACGCGCTTGTCACCTCGATTGCGCCTACCGGCACGATCTCGTTGCTTGCGGACAACGTATCGTCCGGTATCGAGCCGGTCTTCTCGTATCAATATCACCGCGACATCCTCACAGAGGATGGCGGAAAGCGTAGTGAGGCAGTTAGTGACTACGCCTATACGCGATTTCGCGAGACATTTGGCGAAGGAGTGCCGTTGCCGGACTATTTCGTCGATGCGGCACAGCTAAGTCCGGAAGATCATTTGGTGATGCAGGCGGCGGTTCAGGAATTCGTCGACAGTTCGATATCGAAAACGATCAACTTGCCGGCCGAAATTTCCTTCGATGCCTTCAAGGATATTTACGCCCGCGCCTATCAGCTTGATTGCAAGGGCTGCACCACATACCGGCCAAACGAGGTCACTGGCGAAGTGCTTTCGATCGAGCGGCCAACACCGGAAACCGATTCAGCGAGCGATGGCGTGGTCTATATGGCGCAGCCCTTGGAGCGGCCCCAATCGCTCGGCGGGGCAACCTACAAGATACGTTGGGCCGACAGCGATCACGCGATTTACATCACCGTTAACGATATCGAGCGCGACGGACGCCGGCGGCCGTTCGAGGTTTTCATCAATTCTAAAAACATGGAGCACTACGCCTGGACCGTCGCGTTGACGCGCATGATCAGCGCGGTTTTCCGGCGCGGTGGTGATGTTTCTTTCGTGGTTGAAGAGCTGAAAGCGGTGTTCGATCCACGAGGGGGCCAGTGGGTTGAAGGACGGTATGTACCGTCACTTTTAGCTGCGATAGGCGAAGTGATCGAACGCCACATGATCGAGATTGGATTTATGTCGGCGGATACGCCATTTGCAGAATCCGAATCCCGCGAACAGGCCGTAGGTGAAGAACCGCTTCTCGGACACCGGCAATGTCCGAAATGCGGTGGTGCCGGCCTGATTCGCGAGGAAAACTGCGACCGTTGCCTTTCCTGCGGTTACTCGAAATGCAGTTGAGCATGGGCACGGCTTGAGTCCATCCATTTGTCTTACGAAGCTACCCTTTACCGAAATTGGCCCGGCCACTAAAAATCATTCCCAGAAATGTCGATATTTTCACGCCGCACGTTAATCGGTCCGGCCATTTTGTTATTGGCCGTTGCCATCCTCTATCCGGCCTATTGGTATTACGCCGCGGGTCAAGTCGAGGATCAATTTGCTCGTTGGGTGAAAATATTCCGGGCAAAGGGATACTCCATTCAACATGGTCCGGTAGGTGTCGATGGATTTCCGGGGGTGGTCCGTCTAACGTTCGAAAACCCGCACCTAGAAACACCTGACAAGCTGGCCTTGTGGCAGGGTAAATCGGCGGTGATCGCCATGCAGCCCTGGGATTGGTGGCGCTACCGTGTCGAATTCCCAAATAGCCAAAGCATTAGGCTCTCCCATCCCAATCTGAAACAGCCGCTAACTGCGGCACCTGAGAAATCCTTGGTGCTTTTGCACTTCCATCGCAACGGCCGGTTGGCGGAAGGTGAAGCGCGGATAATCTCGATGCGCGTGACCGGTTCCGCAAGTGAGGTGGTGGCGACCACAGGTGAAACCTGGGCAAAGCTTTCGCAACCCGAAACGCCCGAACCCGGCCCTGACAAGACACAGCTTTCACTATCGGCGGCCATCGAAAATTTGCGCATTCCGACTGCGGCGGATGAGCCATTGGGCGGTGACTTGCAGCGCGTGCAGTTTGTCGGCGATGTCAAAGGCGCACTCCCGCGCGATTTTACCCGTGAAGGCATGGATGAGTGGCGCCGCGCCGGTGGATTGCTGGAATCGAGCTGGCTCAATCTGGTTTGGGGGCCATTGGATCTGCGCGGGCGCGGATCGATCGGCCTAGACG
>DLVK01000122.1:0-13464 GCA_003444235.1 Rhodospirillaceae bacterium | reverse complement strand
GTGATTACGGTCCTAGGCTGACCGGCAATTACATCATGGGAGGGACCGATGCCTACGACCGTTGAGCCGGTTACCCAGAAATTGGCTGGGTTCGCTGCAGGCCTGACGCTGGAAAGTCTGCCTGAAGAGGTGCGTACCCAGGTCAAGCTGGTGTTGGTGGATTATTTCCGTGCCGCAATTGTCGGAACCGAGACCAGTTGGGGTGCGAAGTTGCGCCCGGTGCTCATGGGGCTCGGCGGATCGCCCGACGCAAGCATTCTCTATTGTGACGACCGTACGGATCCTGTGCGCGCTACTTATATAAATGCGGTTATTTCAGGCAGCCTCGAATGGGACGATACCCATGTCGGGGCCATGCATCATCCGGGTGTTTGTATTTGGCCGTCGGTATTGGCGTTGGCGGAAAAAACAGGTGCTGGAGGGGATGCTATCGTCCCTGCGGTGGTGGCGGGTTACGAAGCGATGATCCGGATCGCGCTTTCCATTCAGCCAAGCCATTTTCGTCGCGGCTTCCAATCGACGGCGACCTGCGGCGCATTCGGAGCGGCGGTAGCCGGCGCAAAATTGCTGGGGCTCGATGCATCAGGCATTCGCGATGCCATTGGTCTAGCCGCAAGCTACAGTGGCGGCCCGACGCAGTTCTTTTTGTCTGGTTCCGAAGTAAAACGCCTTCACGCCGGCAAGGCATCTGCGGGCGGTACCGAAGCCGCTTTGTTGGCGGCCGCCGGGTTAACCGGTCCGCCGGACATACTGGAAGGTGAACAGGGTTTCGCAAAAGGTATGGCGGACGAGTTCGACCCCGACGTCATCTGCGGTGAATTGGGAGGCCGCTATCGGATGATGGATCTCACCATCAAGCCTCATGCGGGCAGTGCGCGCTTTCAGGCTGCGGTCGAAGCGACTTCGCAAATAATCGACGAAGGCGTTACAGCGGATCAGGTTGCCGAAATCGAAATCGGCGTGCCTCACGTGGTGGAAGGACGGCTTACGGGCAATCGCCCGAAAGATATGCAGCAAGCGCAGATGAGTATTCCGTTTTCTGTCGCGCTTGCGCTTTCGGTGGTGCCCGGGCGGCCCGGCCCGGCGATCTTGACCCTGGAGGATTTCGAGCTGGGGGTGGAAGATGCGGGAATTGTAGATCTTTGCGCCCGGGCTGAATGTGTCTGGGATGAGAAGATAGAGGCAGGCACGTCGACCGAATATGTGCCGGCGCGCGTGACGCTGAAACTGACCGATGGCACGGTAAAGGAAAAATCGGTGATGCAACCGACCGGGTGCTCCGATAATCCCATTGGCCTGGATGAGATTTGCGAACGTTTTCGCATCGTTGCCGCACCGAAGCTCACCCATGGCGATCTAGATCAGTGGCTCGAAACCGCACTGGGCATCGAGACGCTTTCGGACGTAAGGTCACTGATGTCGCTTAGAAGTTCCTAAGTGTTATCGCGCGGCAGAATACCGGTGGGCGTTAGGGCTTTTCTTTAGCACCATGCATTAGAAAAACGCCGATTGCTGCGGCCAAGCAGACCCAGACAAGCAGATTGAAACAATCCAAATAGGCGATGAACTCCGCTTGTTCGTTGATGAGGCGCCCGAATGCGTGCAGCCCGTGCTCATCGCCCAGATTTAAATCGTCGGGCAAAACGAGATGCCGCAACCGTTCGTTATAGTAGGAAACGTTCTCGCCGAGGTTTGCCCGATTAGCCTGCTGAAAGCGCAGCAGCTGCGCCACCAGCACCGAAACCCCGATGCTGGCACCGATCCGGCGTGAAAGTGCGAGAAAGGCCGTGGCGTCCGGACGCAGTTCGTTCGGCAAGGTGGCGTAGGCGGATGCGGTAAGCGTGGTCGAGAAAAAGCCGAAGCTGATCCCTTGCAACGCGATCCAGAAAACAAGGCTTGCCGGATCCACGTCCGGGGTAATTCGGCCGAGGAAAAAGAAGGAGACCCCCATGATCACCGAGCCCGCGAAAATCAAAGGTCTCGGTCCGACGCGAGCCAGGATATGGCCGACGAATACGGCGGCGAACATGGTCGCGATTCCGCGCGGCGTTAGTAGCAGCCCCGAATGTAAAATCGGATATCCGAGATAGTTTTGTAGTAGGGCTGGAAACAGTGCGATGAATCCGAACATCATCACCCCGAGGAGGATCAGATAAAATGAACAGATGGTGAAGTTCCGGTTTCGGAAAAGAGCCGGGTCGACGAAGGGCCGGCGCGCGGTGATGATGTGAACGATGAAGAGGTAAAGCGCACAGAGCGAGATCGACGCCCACATGATGATCTCGTCCGACTGGAACCAGGAAAGTTTCTCGCCGCGGTCGATCACCAGCTGCATGCAGATGAGCGCAGTACCGAGCAATATGAATCCAGTCAAGTCGAAATGGCGCCCCGCATCGGGCTCGTTCTCGCGCACAAAGAAGAAGATCAAGGCAAACGCGGTTAGACCGCCGGGAATGTTGACGAAATAGTTCCAGCGCCAGCTGTAGAACTCGGTCAAGAAGCCGCCCAGGATCGGGCCTACGATCAACCCCACCATCATGCCGACGCTAAACCAGCCGAGCGCGATGTTGTGACGGTCCTTGGGCCAGGCGTCGAGCAGAATTTGTTGAGCGACGGGTATTAACGTGGCGCCGAACATACCTTGGGTGAACCGCGCGGCAACGATTTCCATGAGGCTGTCCGAGCGGCCCGCGATGGTCGAGGCGATGACGAACCCTACGATGCCAATAAGCAGGACCCTTTTCCGTCCGTAGCGTCGGCCAAGCCAGGCAGTGAGTGGGGTAAAAACTGCGACCGCGACCAAATAGGACGTGAGCACCCAGGATATCTCGTCATGGGTGGTCGAAAAACTGCCCATCATATTCGGAAGCGCAATACCCGACAGGAACGTGTCCATCGACTGCATGCCTGAGGCAAGACAGATTCCGACTGTCAAAAAAAACAATTGGGCCGGGCTTCTGGTAGGTGCGGCGGTTTCGGTGGCGGTCGTCAAATCCTGAACTCTATTGGTCGGGACCGGTTATTTTACCTCGATGTATCGGTCGTCCGTAACAATAGAGCCAAGGGGATCATCGCTAAAGTGACGATTGTCAGCCACCAGAAGTCCTGCAAGTAGGCCAGAAATTCCGCCTGGCGCAGCACCTCGCGTTCCATGGCGGCAACACCACTGGGATCGGAGAAGTTCCAGGTCTCCGGCCTTGGCGCCAGATCGAATCGCTCGTTGTAGGGGGAAACGTTTTCGACCATTCCGCTGCGGTAGGACTGCGAATTGCGTACCAGCTGGCTCACCAAGAATGAGACACCGACGCTGCTGCCGAATTTACGGATCAGATTGAAAAAACTGGTGCCTTCGGCGCGTTGGTCGGGGGAGAGCATGGTGAAGGTGGCGGTGGCGACACAGACGCTGACCAGGCCCATGGTGAAGCCCTGCCAGCCGATGATGTTCATAATCTGCGCTTCCGACGTGTCGGGAGTGAAGTACGTCATGCGCCAGGTGAAATAGGAAAGCAGGAGGCAGCCGATAATGAGCACACTCCTCGGCTGTAGCCAGGCGAGCATGATACCTGCCAAAACCGAACCCACCATCGAGGCGATGCCGCGCGGCACCATTAAGAGACCTGTGGTCAGTGCCGGAATATCCATGTGTTTTTGCAGCATGGTCGGCACGAACCCCACATGGCCATAAATCATAATGCCGAAGCCAAAGGTGAGAAAAAGTCCGACCGCATAATTCCGATTCCTAAACAGCGACGGCTGCACGAAGGGGTGTTTGGCCATGGTGATGTGAATCAAAAATACCCAAAGCCCGGCCGCTGCGAGTCCGGCTTCGAGAATGATTTCCGTCGAGGCGAACCAATCCAGCCGCTCGCCACGATCGAGCATCAGTTGCGCGCTCGCGACCGCAAGGGTGAGTGCGGCAAACCCGATAAAGTCGAATGGTCGGTCGAGTTGCTTTTCGGTTTCGGGAACGAAGAACCAGATCAGCGTGAACGTCGCCATTGCGATTGGCACGTTCATCAGAAACACCCATCGCCAGTCGTGATATTCGACGATGAAGCCGCCCAATGTGGGTCCGGCAATCACGCCGAACAGAATACCGATGCTGAAACAGCCCATGGCGAAACCGTGAAACCGCCGTGGATAGGTATCGAGCAAAATTTGTTGGCAAAGTGGTGCTAAGCCGCCGGCGAAAAGGCCTTCGAGAATTCGGAAAAACACCATTTCCTCCAGGCTGGAGGAATAACCGACGCAAATGGAACTGATGCTGAAGCCGGTAATAAGAATCAGAAATACGCGCTTCCGCCCGAAGCGTCGGCTGAGCCAAGCGATCGGTGGCGTGCTGATCGCGATACAAACCAGATAGGCGGTTAACACCCAGGCGATTTCGTCGGTGCTGGCGCTCATGGCACCGCGAATGGTGGGCAGCGCCACGCTCGCGGTATGGCTGTCGAGCGATTGCATCGACACCGCGAGGATGGCACCCAGCGTCACCGCACCGGTCCGCCAATAGGGCCGGAGTTCGGGCTCGGTCGTGGACGGCGAAATCGCCACCGCCAATTACCCGTTCATCTGTTCAGCGTGACGGCAGGCCTACCGCTTGCCCCACTTCTTGTCTTCAACCGTCTCTTCTTCGATGACGTAAAAGTCTTCGAGGCCGATCGCATCTTCGATGCCTTGGCGAACGGCGACGTTCTCCTCGTCGGTCATGCCGGTGTAACTGCCGGTGGCCTGAATCTCTTCCAGTGCCTTCTTGGCGTGATGAAAACTCACCATCAGCCAGAGCTGTGCGTCGATGCAGGCCTTGTAGCCCATGTCCAGGAGCTCGTTGTTGGAATAGAGCGGACGGCCATCGCGATTGCCTCGGCTTTGGACGTAGACCAGCGGTATCGTGCATTCCTTGGGCGCCTGTACCGCTTGCTCATGATCGCATGGGAACAAGAGCCCCATATCCGCACCTTCTTCGGCCCCCATATTGACCCGCTTTACCGCTTCGTCGAGCCCTTCAAAACGGCAAGTATCGGAGCGAACGATGACGACGAAATCCGGGTCACTCTCATCGCGTTCACGGCAGGCATAACGAATCTTGTAAGCGAAGTCTTCCGCCGGAATCGCGTGGGCCACATATTTGTGGTAGTGCGCGCGCTTCGGATATAGCTGGTCTTCGATGTGAATGCCCGCGACGCCTGCGTTGATGAATTCGCGCACGGTGCGCATGCAATGGAGAGGCTCGCCGAATCCGGCGCCGGCGTCAGCGACTATCGGGATAGAACAACGCTGGGCAACCTCGCCGGCGACGTTAACCTGCTCGCTCATCGACAGCAGCGGTTCCGAAACCGCCTTCGACCCGCCGGTGACATAGCCGCCGACATAGGCACTTTCGATGCCGATTTGCTGGGCGACCAAGGCGCACAACGGATAATAGGCAGCTGGCATGTAGAGAAAGTCTTTCTCTTTGATCAGCTGGCGGAGTTTGGTGGTGGGGCGTTCCATGTTTTTTCTCCCAGGTTAGGCACGGCGTTGGTCACCGGCATTGGTAATGTTTCGGCGGGATTATGACCTAAAGGCCGGAAAAGAAAAACGCCCCGGCAGGACCAGGGCGTTGTGGTTGTGAAATTCAGAGAACAGATTAGGCGGTCAATATCCGTTCGAATTCGGCACTGACCCGTTCAAGCGAATAGGCGTCGGGCAATAGACTAGGTGCCAGTTCACCAAGCGGCTTAGGTTTGGCTAGCGCCATGGCGTCGATAAAAGCCTCCCCAGGCTCGGCCAAGGTTACCGCACCGTCAGCCGCTTGCTTGGCGACTTCACCGAGCCCGCCCGCTTGGGGCGTGCCGATAACCGGTGTGCCGACGGCCAGTGCTTCCAGAGAGGCATTTGACATTCCTTCCCAGCGGGATGTCAGCAAAAACGCATCCGCGCCTGCGTAGGTAACCCAAGGATTTTTGACAAAACCTGCGAAACGGATTCGGTTGGCGACGACCAATTTCTGTGCTTGATGACGAAGTGCGCCCCCCATCGGGCCTTCGCCGAAAACGGTTACGTGAGTGTCCGATGGCAATTCGACCAACCAATCGATTAACCGATCGAACCCTTTTTGATCGACCAGCCGGCCCGAGGCGACAAAGCGAAGCCCGTCACCGGGCTCGCGCTGTGCCATACCTGCTTGGCCGCGTAACCAATCCACATTGACCGGATTGGGCAATACGGAAAGTTTTGCCGGGGGCACCTTCCAACGATCCCGGAAATCGCGAGCGATGGCCTGGGTTGGCGTAATAACCCGGTCGGCGCGGGGATAATGATAGCGATAGAGGAAGCGGCCCAGAAATGGGATTTTGATCGCTTTAACGGTGGCGTCCACTTCGTTCGCTTCGCGGACAATAATTTTTGTCCGGGCTCCGATTTTTTTGCGATTCATCAATATGCCGAGATTGAGATATCCCATTGTCGGGACCACGGCGGTGGGTTTGAATTCGTGGATTGCGGCGACCAGCGGCTTGAGTGCGTCCCGCAATCGCTTTCTGCGAAGATTGACGATGGCGATATCTTGGGCGACCAGTTCGCGGAGTGGACCTTCGGCATCGAGCACGATCATCGATGGCGCGAAGCGGCTCCGGTCAAGCCCGTTGGCGAGTGAGATTATGACCCGCTCGGCCCCGCCACCGGCAAAGGAAGGTAATACGAAAATGATACGGTCCTTCATTTCTTTGCCAGTCCCGTCCAAACAGCTTTCAGGTCAGCGGCGCGGGCCGCGCCGTCACATTTCTCTGCAATGAAGGTGCGGGCGTTCTCACCGAGCACAGCCAAATCACCTCGTTTTCCGACAACGTTTTCCAATAAATCGGCGAAAATTTCCGGATCGAAATTTTGCAAAAAAAACCCGTTTTCGCCGTTTCGTACAAACCCGGGTCCATCGCCCGTCGCAATTACGGGTTTACCGAGCGTCATCGCCTCAATCACGTTTCGTCCCCATGGTCCGGTTCGCCGCGGAATGCTGATAACTGCATCACACTTCGAAATGACCGATTCCGGTTTGGGTACAGATCCGAGAAAACAGAAGTAGTTTTCGAGTCCTAAATTCGTGACATAGGATTTAAGGTCGTCTGATCTTTCGTCTGCATCTCCAGGCAGGTTCAGTTGCGAGCGTGGCAATTTCATATTGCCTGCGACGACAAACAAAATGCTTTGGTTGCCACGGCGGGAAAGCGATTCTGCGATTTCGACCAGACGGTCCGTTCCTCGGCTCCAACGATAATTTTCGACGGCGGCTATTCTTATTCGGTCATCGTCGGGAATGCGTGAATCCCCGTCCAGAATTTCAGCAATGGGATCTGCGGCATTATGAATTACCGTGCCGGGCGTTTTGCCGCCTAGCTTGCGGAAGGATTTTTCTTCTGCCTTGGTGATAAAAACACAATGGTTTACCGAGCTCGAAATTTGCCGTGTCTGCCAGGCGGCTATCCGCGCATTCGAGCTTTGATTGAGTTGACGTATTAGCGGGGGGTCTGAGGTACCCTCGTAGGTATTTTCCAAACTGGTTCGCATATGCATGCAGAACGGTATGTCGGTTCTTTTGCGTAGATGCGATGCCAGCATCGCAAAGTTCGGATTGTTGAAGTGAATGAGATCGGGATCGCTGTCGAGCGCATCGACCAGGCGGTGTCGCAGTTTTTTCGATGTGGCGAGCTCAAGATAAACTTTGCCAAAGGTGTAAAAATTTCGCGACAGGCGATAAAGCGCTGCCGCGGTCGGGAGTTCGGGAACGGTTTGGGTGGGAATGTCTAGTGCCTGGTATTGATCGACTATGGGCCCCGATTTTCGACACCATACTTCAATATCCAATTCCCCCCGGTCCATTGAGGCAATGAGCGAAAAAAGGCTACGGGACGAACCGCCGAACCCTCCTTCATGATCGAAGCACAGGATGCGCATATTTTTTGATCTGAACGTTCAGAAATCTCGGGAGTATGCGCGAAATCTCATCAGCGTGATCTTGCTCCTGGAATACTTCCCGATAGCGATTGGAAATACTCCTTTGGTGTTTTGTCACGATAAGAGAATTGCGCGAGGGGGGGCTGAAAGTTGGGATCATCCACATCGTGATAAAGCCCAACCATGGCATAGCGCACGGAGTTCGAAAGGTTTGGACAGGACCTGTGTAGCAATCGACCGTCAAAGAAAAAGGCCTGGCCAAGATTCGGACTGAAGGTGACTTTCTCGAATTCGTCTGCGACGTTATCGTCAAAAGTTATCTTGCAGACACCGTTCGCGTTCTCGCGCCAATCGGGTTTGGGAAGTGGCGGCGCGTGACTGCCCTTGCAGATTTCAAGCAGGTTGGTGTCTTCTTTCGAATTAACAATTAACGGCGCGTAAATCTGGACGAACCTGCAGTCCGGTACAGTTTGAAAGATTTCCTGGTGCCACCCAAGAATTGACCTTTGATCGTTTGGGAGCGAGACGCGGCAGCGGTTTATATATCCGAAGAGCGGTGCGTTCGGGGGGCGGTCGAGGATTTGGTTCACCGCTTCCTCAATCAGCGGTTTGCCGACAAGTCGCCAAAACGCTGGCATCTGCCAAATCGTATCGCAGACGCAATCGAACAGGTTTCGGTCCGCTTCAGCGAGTGCAAGTAGTCCCCCGTCGAGCAGGTCATCGTCGTTATCGGTCCAATTATTCTCGAGGCCTTGCGCTTTATCGATATAGGCTGCGATCGTCTTCTTTACGACGTGCGACAGTGCCTCAAGTTCGCTCGGATCGAATACATTATCTACTGCGACGAAACCGTCTTTTCGGAATGTTTGAATTTGCTCGGTGTTAAGAGACATTGGCTTGTTATCGGTTGATCTAGTGCGAGTTTCGGTCTGCGGTTGTCCACTCGACCCAGTTACCCAATTCAAGAATTGCCGCTTTCGGGTCTTCTTCTTCGGCGATCAAATGTAGAACCGTCTCATCTCCTATGCCCGGTCGCAAGTTCTGCAAATGAACCTCTGCAAGCGCCGACAAATCTTCTCGTTCCAAATACTTCGGCGCACTCGAGCCAGACATATAGATTTCGCCGTGGGCGCTCAGCAAGTCCGCAATCGAGGATTTTGCCGAGCGGTCCAATCGGTTTTCTGTGTCCACAATGAGTTCGGTTTCGTGATGGTCGAGTATTTCCAGGACGAGTCTGATTAACTCCACGTTCAGGTTACACAATTCTGATTGGTTGCATTGTTTGAGGTAACTGACTATCGGCATCAATCGGTCGCCATATCGAAACTCTCGACGCTGCGACCAATGTTGTATCCGTCGTCCTATTTGATGGACCGATCCGACATCCGCTATTTCGATCTCTGTATATGGCTTCATACCACCTGAGACGGGAATTGTTGCCCAGCCCCCGTCGTCGCGCATGCGGACCCGGTTGCCATAGGACCGGTGGACGTACTGCATGCCCGCACAAAGTACGAACACGTCGACCGAAAGCAGTTTATGCCAAAACCCCGGCCAGGGCAGAAAGTTCGGCTGATGTGCGCTGACCTTGATCAATGTAGCTGTTGCGATAGGGCGGATGTGTCGACGGTATCGGGTATTTCGGCATGCCAGGCATGTTCGCTAAGCGGGTCGGCATTTTCGATAAAAATTCGATGCCAAAGGGCAAAGTTCGTGACCGCAAACATGAGTGCTAAATTGGCTCCGGACCATTTTTCTGTCGATTCAGGCAGATCGAGAATTTTGGTGAACAGTGTCGGATCGAAATAGTTGCCAATCGTTTGAGTATTTACCGATTCGATATAGCCTTTCCAAACGGAGTCACTCGCGCACCAGTCGGCGACCGGTCCGGCCATCCATTGTTTCGTGCGGTAAACGAAATCATTGTCGTAAAAATTTTCGGCGTACGCTCTCACCGCGATTTTTCCGCATTGATTGGCGTGGACCTGATCGTCCGGTAGTGCAAACCGGGCTTTGACCATGCCTTCGCTGCAAAATGGGGGACGCCCCTCGATCGATTGCGACATGAACATTCTGTCATGACGGGCCAGCAGGCCATGCAAGACAGTTTCTATAGTGAGCGCCGAAGCTTTTTGAGGTAGCGACATGCCCTCGAAACGGGGCTCGTTGATTAAATTTTTTCGCCGCGCGCCTGCCTTTTCCACGCCATCGGATCCGAACAACGCACGCAGATTTTCCGCGGAAATATAGAATCGAGAAAAGCTATTCGGGTCCTCGATAAAGTCGAGACCGTCGAAATACCCCAGATATATGTCGTCCGATCCTTCGCCGGACAGGAGGACCGTCGTTTTTTCGCGAATATCCTTTGCGTGCATCAGCAATAAAACCGAATTAGCACTACAAAGGGGAACTTCGTGGTGCCAGATCGCTTCGGGAAACGCGGTTGCGATCTGCGCGGGCGAGAAGCAACTGAGATGTGGAGATTTCACAAACCGGTCGGTGACGTGCCTGATATAGGATTCCTCTGATTTCGGAGGCGCATATTTGTGAGAGGCATCGTCGAATATCACCGAAAAACTATGGATGTCCTTGCGGTCCAGGATGTCATGAGAAACCGCTGTGATGAGACTGGAATCGACACCGCCAGAAAGTTGAACCGCAACCGTTCTGTCGGCATCCCAACACCTTTCGACCGCCTCGATCATCGCTGCTTCGACGGTTGGCGGGTCGGACTGTTCAAGTAATCTATTATCGATCTGCCAGAAAATATGTTCTTCGATCGGTGCCCCATGGGCGGCGTCTATCGCGATAAAATGCCCCGGTTTGAGTTGCTCGATCCGCTCATACATGGTCTTAGGCGGCGTGACCATTTGGAAGGCGAAGAATTCCGCTACCACCGCCTCATCAACACGTCTTGGGACATTCGGGTGTGCCAGAATCGGTTTGATTTCCGAAGCGAACAAGGTCATCTGCTCGTCGCGATAAAGGTATAGCGGTTTTATGCCAAACCGGTCGCGGGCGAGAATTACCCGATCGCGGGTTCGGTCGAGCCAGGCAATCGCAAACATGCCGTCGAACCGCTCCAACGCGCCCGTATCCCATTCTTGGAGTGCTTTAAGGACCACCTCCGTATCGCTCGTTGTTTTGAAACTATGGCCGAGACGCTGCAATTCGGTTCGGAGCGCGCGGTAATTGAAGATGGCGCCGTTGAAGATCAGCACGTGACTTTCGTCGTCACTGTAGAAAGGCTGATCCGCGCGTGGGCTCAAGTCGTGGATGCGAAGGCGACGGGCGGCAAGCACGACCGATTCGAACGAATCGCTGCCTTCCGCGTCGGGCCCGCGCCGTGCCAACAGGGGCAAGGCTCGGACCGCCCAGCTCGCTTGCACATCGGGTGAGCCTTTGTGGGTAATGCTTCCTAAAATTCCGCACATGTCTAAGCCGAAGCCAAGTTAGAGGGGAAATTCGCGATGTAGTGACGATTAACCGCCATTCCGTTTTAGCGCTTCCCAGTCATCCCGAAGGATGGCGAATTGGAACAGGTCGAAACGCTCGCCGGTTTCGGTTTTTTTGTGGCCGCGGAACGTGCCTTCTTTGACGAAACCCTGTTTTTGGTAATTGAAAACGGCGGCAAAGTTCCGTGCTATCGGATTGCCCCACACTTTGTAGGCATCGAGCTCATCGAAGGCGAAGTCGAGCAAGCGCGCTCGGGCTTCCAGGACAACACCTTTGCCCCACCATTCTTTCTCGCCAATTAAAAGCGATATCTGGACCAAGTCGTTCGTAGGGTCGTGCCGGAGCGAAAAATTGCCGATATGAAGATTATCGTCTTTGGTAAAGATGCCGACATGGAATGAGGTTATGTTGTCGTGCTGGGCGACATATTGCTGGATTTCCGATTTATCGTTGTTCCGGCGCCGGGCGTTCAGATACTGCGTTACCTCTTCGTCCTGCAGCCACCCCATATAACGGTCCGTCACATCTTCGACGGTTAAACTGCGGATTAGAAAACGCTCGGTTTCCAATTGCACCGGCTGGCCTGGTGTCCAATTTTGGGCTTTAGCGGAAATAGGTTCGGCCTTTCCTTAAACGTTTCGCTTCAACAAGCTGTTTACGGGTGCATGCGGTTACGGTTGCAGCAATTTTGCGATCGCCGCGACATCGTTCAGCTCGCTGATTTCCTCGGGGTCGAGCTGATTCCCGAGGGTCTGTTCCAGCTGGAGTATGATCTTTACGTGACCAAGGCTATCCCAACGTTCCAGCGTCTCGATACCGGCATCGTCGGAAATTTCTTCCGTTGGAATTTCCAATACCGTGCTGAGCAGGGATTTCGCTTTTTCCAATGGGGAACTGTTCATCGCTTAATCGGTTCCGATACATTTTCCAGCGACGATATCCCGATTTACCTTACCGCGATCGCTTTTGGGAATTTCGTCGAGGACGAACCATTTTTCAGGCAGTTTTTCTTTAACCAGCCGCGATTCGCACCAGGATTTGATCGCGGGAATATCGACGTCGGAATCGGACTGGGCAACCAACGCGACACCAACCGTTTCGCCGGCGATCTCATCCGGTATACCGAAAGCGCAAGCTTCAGTGATATCCGGATGGCGCTCGAGGAGTAGGTCGATGTCCTCGGGGTGGACTTTCATTCCGGCGCGGTTGATTTCGTATTTTTGTCGGCCGGTGAGGCGCATTACTCCATCGGGCGAAATGGTGCCGATATCGCCGGTATGGAACCAACCGTTACGGAGAACCTCCGCTGTCATTTCGGGTTTTTTGAAATAGCCTTGCATGACGGAGGGAGACTGAACGAGCAATTCACCTTCGCCGGTGCTTCGGACAGTGCCGGCCTCATCGAGGATTGCGGCAAAACCGCCCCACATTTTCCCGATCAGCCCGTCTTCCGGTTTTTGATCTGCGGCCGAGGCACCAGCCAACCAATTAGCGGTCTCGGTAATTCCGTACATGTTGACCACGTTGGGCGTTCCCGCCCAATCGGAAACCGCATTCCATAGGTCGGCAGACAGCGGGGCAGAGCCAATATGGAGCCTGCGTAAGCTTTTTTGGTTCGGTTGCGCCGAAACCTTGGTCGCAAGTTTCCACAACGCCGGGACCGAACTCATGAAGGTAATTTGATGTTCGTCGATAATTTTTCCAAGCGACGAAACAGTTCCGATATCGTTGCCGGATATAAGTAGGAGGTCGCCACCGGCCAGCAGCGGGGTTAGACAGTTTCCGATAAGCCCATGGCCGAAATGAGTCGGAAGCGGACACAAGCTCTTACTCATGTCTGCCATACCGATAAATTGCTGATTCAATGCGACGCGCGCCAAGAGCGATCGGAAAGTGTGAACGACGCCTTTGGGTTCGCCGGTTGTACCGGACGTAAACAAAATAATCGCAGGTGCGTCCAAGCCGGAGCTCGACGGCGCGATCGTATCTGTGGCGGGAGTGCTTTCTGAATCAGGACATAGAATCTTGATGCCAGTTACGTTCGGTGCCGGCTGATCGTCCGCAATCAATAGGGCAACC
>DLVK01000401.1:0-2958 GCA_003444235.1 Rhodospirillaceae bacterium | reverse complement strand
CGATCTCGATGGTCGCCGCCGTTTCCTGCAATTAATGGCAAGCGGTTTCGATCCGGATATGAACGCAGTCGAAAGCGCGATCACCGGCTACGGTTCGGCAGGAGATGACCAGCGACCTCAGGCTGAAATCGATCTCAGGAACGCACTCGAGCCCAAACGTCTGCGGCTTTTGACGCAATTCAATGCCTTGCCGCAAGGGGTCAAATTTCTAGTCGATATGCGCGCCGATCTGCTGAAGTTCTACCGAGAAGATCCTCACCTAAAAGCGCTTGAGCATGACTTTCGTCAATTGCTGGCCTCATGGTTCGACGTTGGATTTCTCGAATTGGAACGGATTAGCTGGGATCATCCGGCGTCACTGCTCGAAAAGCTTATCGAATATGAGGCGGTCCACGAGATACGCGGCTGGGAAGATCTCAAGAATAGGCTTGAAACGGATCGTCGTTTACGCGCGTTTTTTCATCCGCGTATGCCGGACGAGCCGTTGATCTTCGTGCAGGTGGCTCTGGTTACGGGGCTCGCCGAAAGTGTAGAGACGTTACTTGACGCAGCGGCACCCATCGCCGAACCGGATGATGCGGACACTGCAATTTTCTATTCGATCTCGAACGCACAATCGGGTCTTGCTGGCGTTAGTTTCGGAGGCTTTTTAATCAAGCGAGTCGTGGATTTGTTGCGCGAGGAGTTCCCGGGGCTAAAACAATTCGCAACGTTATCTCCAATACCTGGCTTGAAACGTTGGCTCGACATATCCCTCGACGATCGTAGCTTTGAACTGAGTGAGAGCGAGCACAAGGCACTTGTTACTGCTGGCGGATTCGATGATTCCGGTGATGTACCTCCCAAAGACCTGCTCGAACGCTTACTGGGGACCGAATCGTGGCATCAGGATGAAAATCTCAATGAAATTTTACGACCGCTGCTGACCCGTGCGGCGGCCGAGTATCTGGCGCGCGGCAAGCGATCCGATGGCATTCGCGCACTTAACCCGGTCGCCAATTTCCATCTCACAAACGGGGCCCGAATCGAACGATTAAATTGGCTCGGTGACCGCTCTGAAAACGGACTCAACCAGGCGGCGGGCCTGATGGTGAATTACCTTTATGATCTCGAAAAAATCGAGGCAAATCATGAGGCTTACAGCATCAACGGCGAAACTGCATTGTCACCTCAGGTAAAACGCTTGCTGAAAGACTAAGCGCTCCATAAAAACAGCTAACCTATAAAAACATCAATTACGGGGTGACCATGCTTCGGCTTAAGGGGAAAACCGCTGGCCTTTTCGTTGATTCACGTGGCCGCGAGCGCTCGAGCATGCTGTTCAAGCGCGGCCGCAAAATGAGCCTTATCAAGGCCGGCGACCTGTTCGCCCGAACTCACTCGGACCAGACCGTCGAAATCGCACGGGTGATTGCCGTATCGACCGATAGCTTCGGCATCCCTCATATTCAATACGAGATCAAATTCCAGCGACCGCAACGCCCGAACTCGGTTTTTGACGGCCCTCGCGTTCTGGCGCTCGGTACTTTTGCAGATACTTATACCGACCGGCTCGCAGCCTAGACGGCAATCTCACAATCACTGCTTTAATCAAGGCCACGCCTAATCGCCGCACCCGTACCGTCGCTGCTTGACCGCTTCCCGCGCACTACTTATACAAAGGCGCTCCGGCGCGCGGAGGGTATATACCTAAGCGCCTGACTGTCCGGGTGTTCTGGGCGGGCGTGGCGGAATTGGTAGACGCGCAGGTTTTAGGTACCTGTGGAGCAATCCGTGGGGGTTCGATTCCCTCCGCCCGCACCAAGAACCCCATCCAGACGCTTGAGACTGGCCAAGCGAGTGGCGGGCCGGAAATGATAATTTGGCGAGTGAAGGGCCATGCAGGTTACAGAGACGAAAAATGAAGGGCTGAGCCACGAATTTAAGATTGTCGTGCCACCCGAGGATATCGAGGCAAAGATGAATGCCAAGCTCCAGGAGCTGGCAACCGAGGTCACCATTCCCGGATTTCGACCCGGTAAGGTGCCGCCTTCGATTATTCGACAACGTTATGGACAGGCGGTAAGAGGCGAAGTTCTGGAGATGGCAGTCGGTGAAGCCATGGCGAGCGCCCTCAGCGAGCGAGACCTTCAGCCTGCGATGCAGCCCAAAGTCGAAGTCCAGAAATTTGACGATGGCGGAGAACTCGAATTTACGCTTTCCGTCGATGTTCTGCCGGAAATTGATCCCGTGGATTTCAAAACGGTAGAAGTCGAGCGGCTGAAAGTTGCCGTCGATGACGATCAAATCGAAAAATCGCTGGGTGATATGGCTGAAAATATGGCCGGAAGCGAACCGATCTCGGGCAATCGGAAATCAAAAGAAGGTGACATTGTGGTCATCGATTTCGAAGGCAAGGTCGACGGCGAACCTTTCGAAGGAGGGGCGGCCACGGATTATCAGTTGACGCTCGGATCGGGCCAATTCGTCCCCGGGTTCGAAGAGCAGCTGACCGGCGTAAACGCGGATTCCGATGTGACCGTGTCGGTTACCATGCCCGAGAATTATCCGGCCGAAAATCTCGCCGGCCAGGAAGCGGTGTTTGAGTGCAAGCTCAAGGAAATACGTGAAAAGAAAGCCGCCACACTTGACGACGAGTTTGCCAAAAATCTCGGCATGGATTCATTGGATGCCCTGCGTGGGCAAATCCGCGAACGGATGGAGGGCGAATACACTTCGCTTTGCCGAGAACGCATGAAACGCCAGCTGCTCGATAAACTGGATACGGTTCACGAATTCGACGTTCCCCCGAGCATGGTCGACGCGGAATTCGATTCGATCTGGCAGCAATATCAAGAAGCCAAAAAGAATCAGCCCGAAGATGCGGAAGACGACGATGTCGAAAACCCGGAGGAGTTTTATCGCGGTGTCGCCGAACGCCGCGTACGGATCGGTTTGTTGCTGGCTGCAGTCGGCCAG
>DLVK01000084.1:0-5421 GCA_003444235.1 Rhodospirillaceae bacterium | reverse complement strand
GTGGTAGCGCTTTCGGCAATTATTGCTGGCGCTCGGCGTCTCGATCAAATCCCTCCCCATCATGTGGTGAAGATCATCGGTGCGTTGAGCCAAGTCGGTCTTGCGGATGATGCTCGCCGTTTCGCCGTAGAAGTGGCGATCGCCGCTGGGCTTTAACGCTCCGAGACAGTACGCGTTACCACCCTTTCCCCGATTACCGATCCTCAAGCCCCACTATCGCGTTATTACGGCGTCATACTAGACTGCCGAAAAATCGCTTCGCGGACCAAAGGAGAAAATCATGCAGACAGGCTTGGAAGGGCGCACCGTCATCATTACCGGTGCCAGTCGAAATATCGGAGCGCGGGGCGCGGAATTGTTCGCCGAAGAGGGCTGCAACCTAGCGATTTGCACGAGTTCCAAGATGGACGGGCTGATGACGACCGCGGAAGCATGCGAAAAAGCCGGTGCCAAGGTGCTGGCGATGCAGGTGGACGTTTCCCAGGAAGATCAGGTCAACGATTTCATCGCCAAGACCGCGGAAGAGTTTGGCCGTATCGACGTACTCGTGAACAATGCGGTGTTTCGTTCCGAAGGCGAATTGCTGACCATGGAAGTGGAAAATTGGAAGCGCAATATAGAGGTCAATATCGACGGGCCGTTTTATACCTGCCGCGCAGCGGTACCTCATATGATCGAACGCAAATGGGGGCGGATCATAAACTTCTCGGGTCACGCGCCTTTCATGGGGCATTTCCCGGGTAAGAGTATGGCCAAGATTGCAATTGTCGGGTTTACGCGAGGCATCGCGACCGAGCTTGGCAAGCACAACATCACGGCGAATTCCATCGCACCCGGCTATATCGAGGTCGAACGTGATGCGTTGCAAGTAGCCGGCAAGACGGTTCAGGACGGCCAGGCCGTCCAGACGCCGGGATCATCCGATACGATCGGTAATTTGATGATCCTGCTCGCGGCCGAAAGCTCTTATTACATTACCGGCCAGTGCTACGCCGCAAATGGCGGCTCGCACTATCTTTAGGGCTTGAGTCCTCCGATATAGTCCGCCGCGATGGCGGCGCAATCCTCGAGTGTGGTGCCCCGCTGTCGGTTTTCGACGGTCTCCTCGCCGAGCGGCGAGTCCGCAATAAGTTGGAACATCTCAGCGCCGCCGGTGCAGGTGGCGCCGGGCAATCCAACCGTCTCGAACGTTTTGCCGATTTCCTCGACTTCCGCGACCCAGCGATAGGCTTTAGGCGGCGTTGAGATCACCCGTTTGGCGGCCCAATTGAAACCGTCGGTCTGATTTCCGGAAAGTTCATGCACGACCTCGTCATAGACGCCGAGCGCCTTCGCCGCGACTACCGTCTCCGCCATCATTGCGATCATGGTTTTGGTGACCGAGGCGAAGCACATTTTGATGGCCGACGCGCGACCGATCTCGTCGCCGCACTCGATGACGTTGAGTCCTTGATTGCGAAGCCGTCCGAATTCCGCGGCATCGGGACCGGAAGCGTAATAGCGGGTGCCGTTTTTCTCCGGCGTTGGCGGGTTGCCGAAGATACCCACATCTACAAAGCGAGCGCCTGCGGGCTCCACGATTGCCTGCACTTCTTGAGCTGTTGCTGGCGCTATCGCATTACAGTCCGCGTAGATCAAATTTTTGCCCGAAGATTTGATATGGGGCGCCATTTGCTGGCCAAGGGCGACCGCCTGACCCGGCGGTAGGATCGAGAGAAATATGTCGGCTTCCCGGATTAAGGCATTATCCTCGCCGACGTCTTCCAAGCCCGCTTGCTTTGCCAGCATATGCGACCTTTCGCTACGGCCGGAGAGATTGGTGACGACACGAAGGCCATTCCGCACCAGTTGTGCGCCGGTACCGGCTCCCATGTCTCCCTGGGCAATTATGGCAACGGTTTCGAAGGTCATGACAGGCTCCTTATTAGTTTTCGAATGACATGTAACACGCTGGGCACTGGACGGCATGCAGGGATGATGATTTTATCGCCGCCAAATCCGTCCGCCACCGGCGGCAAATTTTTTGCGAAAAAGGACTGACGAGAATGTACGAGAAACTGGAACTCTATATCGATGGCGAATGGCGCCAAGGCAGCGAAGGCAAAAGCGAGCCTGTCATCAACCCGGCGACGGAAGAAGTGCTGGCGGAATGCCCTCACGCCTCCATCGAAGATATGGATCAGGCGCTGGATGCGGCTGATGCGGCTTTTCCGGAATGGCGTGCCAGATCGCCGTGGGAGCGGTCGGATATCCTGAAGGAAGCGGCCCGGCTGATGATGGAACGCAAAACCGAAATCGCGGAGACCATGACCTTCGAGCAGGGCAAGACACTTGGCGATTCCATTGGCGAGGTGGAGCGTTGTGCCGAAGCGACCGAATGGATGGCGGAAGAGGGCAAGCGCGCCTATGGCCGGTTGATTCCGGCACGTATCCCGGGACAGCGGGGCATGGTGATGCCGGAGCCGATCGGTCTGTCGCTGGCATTGACCCCATGGAACTTCCCCGCGCTGATGCCGGTCCGAAAAATTGCCGCCGGATTGGCAGCGGGGTGTCCGGTAATCGTCAAGCCTTGCGAGGAAACACCCGGAACCGGCGTCGCGATTGTGCGTTGCTTTGTCGACGCGGGCGTACCCAAAGGCATATTGAATCTGGTCTTCGGTGTTCCCGATGAAGTTTCGCGGCATATGATCGGCTCGGGGCGCGTTCGTAAACTCAGCTTCACCGGCTCCATTCCCGTTGGCAAACATCTCGCCAAATTGGCTGCCGATCACATGATACGCTGCACACTGGAGCTTGGCGGGCATTCTCCGGTACTTGTATTCGACGATGCGGATCTCGATACGGTGATCAAGCAAATGGTTCCGTTCAAATACCGCAATGCGGGGCAGGTCTGCATCTCGCCGACCCGTTTCTATGTTCATGACAGTCTGCACGACGAATTCGTCGATCGTTTCACCGAGGCTGCCAAGAAAGTCAAAGTCGGTGACGGTTTCGATAAGGAGACCCGGATGGGACCGCTTGCCAACGACCGACGCGTCGCGGCTATGGAGGAATTCGTCCAGGACGCTCGCGACAATAACGTGGAGATCACCACCGGCGGCAATCGCACCGGCAATCAGGGCTATTTCTTCGAGCCGACGGTGATGGCGAACGTACCGGAGGACGCGATGATCATGAACAAGGAGCCCTTTGGGCCGTTGGCGCCGATCTCGAAGTTTAGCGAATTCGACGATGTCATCGCACGGGCGAACCGGCTGCCCTATGGCCTAGCTTCCTATTGCTACACGAAGGATCAGAAGCGCGCGGACCTACTGGCGGAATCGTTGGAGACCGGCATGGTCGGCGTGAATAATTTCGTCGTTTCTCAGGCCGAAACGCCTTTCGGTGGCGTCAAGGAAAGTGGCTACGGCCAGGAGGGCGGTATCGAAGGGCTCGATGCCTATATGAACAACAAATACGTCTCCCAGATGGGCCTGTAGGCGCAGCATGGATTTCGGGCTTACCCAGGAACAGGAGGCGATCAAGGAGAGCGTCTCCAAGCTATGCACCAATTTCGGCGACGATTATTGGCTGTTTCACGATAACAGCGGCGATTTCCCGATGGAGTTCTATCGGGCAATGGCCGATGCCGGCTGGCTTGGCATCGCTATGCCGGAAGAATTCGGCGGTGCCGGTCTCGGTGTTACCGAGGCGGCGCTTATGATGAACGAAGTCGCCTACGCAGGCGCAATGAGTGCGGCTTCGGCTATCCATATCAACATTTTTGGCCCCCACGCCATGGTGGTACACGGTACCGATGAGCAGAAAGCTCGTTGGCTGCCGGGGCTGATCAAGGGCGAGTGGATTTCCTGCTTCGGTGTCACCGAGCCCGATGTGGGCCTCGATACGACACGCATCGTCACGCGGGCGGAGCCCGACGGTAACGGCTACGTCATCCATGGCCGCAAGATCTGGACGTCGACCGCGCAGGACGCGTCCAAAATCCTGTTGATCGCGCGGACCACGCCGATCGAAAAATGCGATCGTCCGATTGACGGGGTCAGTCTGTTCTACACCGATCTTGATCGGGATTTTTGCGAAGTGCGTGAAATTCCGAAAATGGGCCGCAAGGCAGTCGACTCCAACACCGTCTTTATTGACGGCCTTAAGGTGCCCGCAGAGGACAGGATCGGTGAGGAGGGCAAAGGCTTCCGATATCTCCTGGACAGCCTCAATCCGGAACGCGTGCTGATCGCCTCCGAGGGCATTGGCATCGGTCGTTCGGCGATTGATCGGGCGGCGCGCTATGCAGGCGAGCGGATCGTTTTTGGCCGGCCCATCGGCCAGAACCAGGCGATCCAGCACCCGCTCGCAGAAAGTTGGTGCGAGCTGGAAGCGGCCTGGCTGACCACGCTTCAAGCCGCTTGGCGGTATGACTCGAAACTGGACTGCGGCGCGCAAGCCAACTCGGCCAAGTATCTTGCTGGGGAAGCGGGCTTTAGGGCCTGCGAACGGGCGGTGATGAGCCATGGGGGTATGGGGTATGCGAAGGAGTATCATGTGGAGCGCCTGCTGCGCGAAATCCTGATCTGCCGCATCGCGCCGGTAACGCCGCATTTGATACTGAGCCACATTGCGGAACGTGTGTTGGGACTGCCGAAGAGCTATTAAGGCGTTTCGACAGTTTTTAGGTAGAGAGTATCTGGAAATCTATCTCTAGCGGTGCCGGATTTTCCGGAAAGTTTGCGCGACCTATAGCTCCCGATACCTCTCCTCGACCGCTTTCTCCCATTTTCCTTCTTGCTTTTCGCCGAAAACGATTTCCGGCGTTATCGGGGAGGTGTACCAGTCGTCGCGGCTCATTTCCGTGTCGAGTTGTCCCGGCGCCCACCCGGAGTAGCCGATGACATGAAGCAGCTTCTTTGGGCCACGGCCCGATGCAATAGCGTGAAGAATTTCCACATTGGCTGTCATCCAAACACCAGCCGCGACCTTGACCGTCCCTTCGTTCTCGTAGTCGGTGCTGTGGACGATGAAGGTCTTGTCTCGCTCCACCGGTCCCCCGTTGAAGACCAGTGTTTTCTTGGATGGCAGCATTCCGCCAGCGGAGTCCTTGGATTGCACCTCGAATTCCGCGAAGCCGATCGGTTTATTGATGATCAGTCCGAATGCGCCTTCTTTGTTGTGTTCGACCATCAGAATGATGGTGTTGTAAAACCGAGAATCGGGCATTTTCGGGACGGCAACCAGGAATTTGCCGGTCACGAATTTCGATTCAGTCGGCACCTCGGTTGGTTTAGCACCTTGCAGTACCAGCGCCGAAACCACGAGACACAGAGCAAGAAGAGTTTTTGTCGCAAATGTACGCACACGGAACCTCGTATACTGTGCCTGCATCATATCATGGCTCGATGCGTGGTGTTCAGTGCCTTGACATTCGGA
>DLVK01000548.1:0-10059 GCA_003444235.1 Rhodospirillaceae bacterium | reverse complement strand
GAGGTATGGAAGGCATCACCCGGTCACCGCCGTGTTATGCTTGACCCTGAGATTCGGGAATTAGGAATCGGCTGCGCATTCCTGCCGCAGAATGCCGGCCGCGGCAGCGCAAGCCACGATTGGGCGCTGTCACTGGGACGAACCAGATAGATCGCTAGCGCAACGGATCTGCTCGCCGCCAGCGTACCCAGGCGTTCACCACCTTGCCGTCAGGCCAAGCCCGAGAGAGACTCAGCTTGAGGCCGCCATCCGGCAGGGTCTCCATTCCACGCACTTGCTCGCCGCCTACCCAGCTCGGGTTGAGTGCGAATTCGACCTGGGTCGTAAAGACATCGTTCTCAAGGCTCCATCGGCCGCCATATGAGATATAGGTGTCGAAGGCATGCAGCCGCTCCGCATCGGGTGCATCCGTGTGCCAGGCCGGGTCGCCAGTCAAGCCCGGGCGGTCGCGCCAACTGATGGCGGCGTTCATCCAACCCTCGTCGGAAATGATCAACAGTCCTCTCGGTTCCGGACCATAACGCGCAAGCGAAGCCGCTTCATCCGCCGAGTCGTCCGTGCCTCGGTCGACCATCAACCATGTCCCAACAATTTCTTCCCTGGTAACCATTTCCCAATCCATTTCTGCCATATACCGCGAAGCAATGATGGACGCACATCCGCCCGCGTCAAACGACGCTTACCCTGGTAATAGTCCCCGCCCTTTGCGAGGTTTCTTTTGATCGACCGAAGACGCGCTTAGGGGAGGATACTCATGCAGACACGCGCCGCCGTTGCCCACAAAGCGGGCGAACCACTCACCATCGAAACCGTCGAGCTGGACGGACCGAAGGAGGGCGAGGTTCTGGTCGAAATGAAGGCGACCGGCATCTGCCATACCGATGAATTCACACTTTCGGGCGCCGATCCGGAAGGTATCTTCCCCGCCATCTTGGGACACGAGGGCGCTGGCATTGTCGTCGATGTGGGCAAGAACGTCACCAGCGTTGAGAAGGGCGACCACGTGATCCCCCTCTACACGCCGGAGTGCCGCCAGTGCGAGTACTGCACCAGCGGCAAGACCAACCTCTGTCAAGCCATCCGCGAGACCCAGGGACAGGGCGTCATGCCAGATGGAAACAGCCGCTTTTCGATCGGCAAGGACAAGGTTTTTCACTATATGGGAACATCGACCTTCGCCAATCACAGCGTGATGCCGGAGATTGCTGTTGCGAAGATTCGCGAAGACGCGCCTTTCGACAAGGTGTGCTACATCGGCTGCGGCGTGACCACCGGCCTTGGCGCCGTGATGAACACCGCCAAAGTGGAGCCAGGTACAAATTGTGTGGTCTTCGGGCTCGGCGGCATCGGCCTCAACGTCATCCAGGGGCTGCGGATTGCTGGCGCTGACATGATCGTCGGCGTTGACCTGAATCCGGCCCGTAAGGAAATGGCCGAGAAGTTCGGCATGACCCATTTCGTCAATCCGTCGGAAGTCGAAGGCGACATGGTGCCTTATCTTGTCGACCTGACGAAGGGCGGCGCCGACTACAGTTTCGAATGCATCGGCAATGTCGAAGTGATGCGCACGGCGCTTGAATGTGCACATAAGGGCTGGGGCGAAAGCATCATCATCGGTGTTGCCGGCGCCGGTGAAGAAATCGCCACGCGGCCATTTCAGCTTGTCACCGGACGGACCTGGCGCGGGACCGCATTTGGTGGTGCCAAGGGGCGGACCGAAGTGCCGCAAATCGTCGATTGGTACATGGACGGTAAGATCAATATCGACGATCTCATCACTCACACCATGCCGTTGGATCAAATCAACGATGCCTTCGACCTGATGCACGAAGGCAAAAGCATTCGGAGCGTGATTACCTTTTAGCTTCTAGCCGAGAATGATTTGATACGCGAACCCGGCGGCAAGCGAAAAGAAAAGTCCAAGGCCGATATACCAAAAGAAGACCGGCTTCTTCACTAGTGCGTACACACCCATGGCGGCCGGGAAACTTGTCACCGCGCCTGCAGTTAGGAATGCAAGCGCCGCGGCGGGTGCCGCACCCATTTCCACCAACCGGGAAACCAGCGACAAAGCCGCAAATCCGTTCAAATAGGCTGGGATACCAACGGCAGTCGAGGCAGGCACCGTCCACCAGCTATCACCGCCCAGCACCTGACCGATCGTTTCCGCCGGCAACCACGCAACCATCAGGCTTTCAATCAAGAAGGCGAGCGTCAGCCATTTGAAGAGGAACGCGCCACTGGAAATCGCGGTGTCATTGAATACTTGCCGACGATCCGTTTCGCGCCAAAACGGCCATACCACTGGCGCGTCTTTCTTTAGCGCGCTGACTGCGCAGCCTGAAACCACGCCGTCACGCAACACATTCTGGAACGGCGCTCGATTCCGCACCCAATGTGTCGCAAACCCAGCACCAAGACCGGCGACTACAGCCGTCGCCAGATATATGCTGGCAAAAGCAGGATCGAAGATCGCACTCGCGAGGACGTATTTTTCGATACTCATCAACGGAGACGCGATCCAAAACGCCGCCACCGGTGCTAACGGAACACCGGCTGCCAACAAGGCGGCAATCAACGGAATGACCCCGCAAGAGCAAAAGGGCGACAGCGCTCCGAAAAGCGCGGCAAAGGTGATTACGGTGGTGGTGTTGCCGCTCATAACTCGCGCGACCTGTTGATCGACACTTGTCGCCTTTGCGACACCCGCTGCCACAACCGACAACAGGATAAAGCGTGTTATGAAAAGAAGGGCGCTCCCGGCGAAGCGGAGGCTGGCACCTAATTGCTGAGGAAAAAACACCACGATCGACAGAACCAGCACCAGGCTTGCGAGCACAACACGATCGAACTTCCTGATCCGATCGGCGATATCTAGCGCAGCGTCAGTCATCCGTTTTTCCTAGCATTCCGCTCCACGGCAGAATTTTCGTGTTCGCAAAGCCCGCGGCAACAATCATCCATCAAAAAATCCAATACCCCGCGTACGTGATCGTAGTTGAGCCGGCAGCGCAATATCCGCCCTTCCCTGGTCTGCGTGACTATGCCCGCCCAAACCATATGGGCGATGTGGTGCGACAAGGTGGATTTAGGGATGCCGAGATGAGCTTGTATTTCCTTACACGGCAAACCCTCAGGGCCTGCCTGAACCAACAGACGAAAGGCCTTCAGACGGTGCGGGTTACCCAGTTCGGCAAGACATTTTGATGCGGTTTCAAATTCCATAAAACCCAATCTAGGTGCTCGTCAGCACAGAGTCAACGAATGTTCTACAACTATCGAACTTTTAATATCCGGAATACACCGCAGTTCGATAGATGCTCAATTTTTAAGGCTGAAGAAGCGGAGAAATGCACTCAGGCGCGATCCAAATTCACGAAACTAAATTGAAGTCCGTCATCGGCCACTGTGATCGGCCCCTCGCGTTCGGTTTCTACCCAATCGGTACGATCGAATTCGGGAAAATATGTGTCACCGTCCACGGCTTGATGAACCTCCGTAAGGTAGATTCGGTTGGCCCGATCGAGTGCCGCCCGATAAATCTCCGCGCCACCGATGACCATGATTTCGTCGTCGGCCAAGGCCTCCGCATTGGCGCGTGCATCTTCAAATGACGTTACGGTGACCACCCCATCAGCGGCATATTCGGGATCACGGCTAATAACGATGTGGGGCCGACCCGGCAGCGGACGACCGAGCGATTCCCACGTTTTGCGGCCCATGATCATAGGCTTGCCCATGGTCGTGTTTTTGAAGCGTTGAAGGTCTTCGGGAATTCGCCACGGCAAATCTCCGTCACGGCCGATTACTCGATTTTCCGCCATGGCCACAATGAGAGAGAGACGCATGCGAGATCAGACCGCGACTTTTGCCGGAATATGCGGATGGAAGCGGTAATTTTCGAGCGTGAAGTCTTCAAATTTGAACGCAAACAAATCCTCGACCGCAGAGTTCATACTCATGGTCGGGAGATCATAGGGTTCGCGGGTAAGCTGGGCGTCCGCCTGCTCGAGATGATTGGCGTAAAGATGCGCATCGCCGAAACTGTGGACAAAGTCACCGGGCTCTAGATCGCACACCTGGGCGATCATCATCGTCAGCAGCGCGTAGGAAGAAATGTTGAAAGGAACGCCGAGGAAAATGTCGGCGCTTCGCTGATAGAGCTGACAAGAAAGCCGGCCCTCGGCGACGTAGAACTGAAACAAGCAGTGACATGGGGGCAAAGCCATTTTTTCTACGTCGCTCACATTCCATGCACTGACAATCAGGCGACGGGAGTCGGGATTGTTGCGAATCTGATCCAACAAATTGGAAATCTGATCGATCTCGCCACCATCCGGCGTCGGCCATGACCGCCATTGGTGACCATAGACCGGACCCAGTTCGCCATCCTCATCCGCCCATTCGTCCCATATCGAAACGCCATTTTCGTTCAGGTAAGCCACGTTGGTATCGCCGCTCAAAAACCAGAGCAGTTCATGGATGATCGATTTCAGATGCAGTTTTTTGGTCGTCAGCATCGGAAAGCCTTGGCCAAGGTCGAAACGCATTTGATAGCCAAATACCGAATAGGTGCCGGTACCGGTTCGGTCGTCCTTGTAGACGCCGTTTGTGCGGACGTACCGCAACATGTCGAGATATTGTTGCATAGTGCCAATCTATCCCCGCCGTTCGCCGGGAGCCATCAAAGATTTTACTGTGAATTAGGTGAAAGACGGGGACGAGTTTTTTTACGCGCTCAACTCAAATATCGGCGCAATGGTTTATATCCGCCGCATTTCAACTTATATTGATTACGCCGGTTCGCCGGCTATGGCGCTAAACGGTTTGCGGAATAAGCGTCGCGGACCCGGGGGCGGTACCCGGCGCCTCCACCAATTCTCCGGCATTTAGCATTCGTCGGAACATTTGCGGGGGCGAAATAGGATCGACGCGCGTAGTAAAGGCAAACTTTGTTCCCGGCATGGTACCACCGTTATCGGGCCATAGTCGTTAAATGCCAACGACAACTTTGCGGGCGAAGCCCGCCTCGCTGCGTAACTTCGGTTAGGTAAGCGCGGTCCGGGGGGCACCGGGCAACAGAAGCCCCCCACTCGGTTGACCTCGCGCGCAAATTCGCGAGGTAAACTGTATGATGGGTTCGAAAGGTCGTTTTTAGGAATATCGAGTCACTATGGGTTCGGATCTTTTGCGATACGATCAATTGGTCGAAAACGCCTTGAAAGGAGTCGTCCGCGAGGCGTTAGAGCAAATTGCCGAATTCGGCCTGCCTGGCGCGCACCACATTTACCTCACCTTTGCGACCACTCATCCCGGCGTGGAAATTCCAGATTCACTGATGGCAAAATATCCATCCGAAATGACAATCGTACTGCAATATCAATTCTGGGATTTGGATGTGAAAGAGGACGGGTTCGCGGTATCGCTCAGCTTCAACGATATCCAGGAACGGCTCAACGTGCCGTTTTCCGCGGTCACTGGGTTTGCCGATCCGTCGGTGAATTTCGCGTTGCAATTCCAGCTATTGCAAGATGGCGAGGCATCTCAGACCCCGGTCGAGATCGGCGCGCCGCTGCTAGCCGATGACAGCGGTGAGCACGAACCGGAAGCGAACCAGGAAAAGGCTAAAGACGGCACCGACAACGTCGTCGCGTTAGACGCTTTCAGAAAAGACTAACCCAAACGCTTATCCAATCGCGCTGGCGCTCCGGTTTTCAAAATACGGGGCTGAGGGCATCGTCGTTTTCGATGCCGCAGGCAAAAGCCACACCACCGAAGCCAGTACCACGAACGGTATCAAAGCACCCAAAAACCATTTCATTTTAATTACTCCCTATGCGCTGACCGTATTTTGTCCTTTCGGATGAAATGACGCTGTGCCGACAGTCACAGTTAGGCTAAAAACCGGGCGAGGCATGAAACGCAGGATTTGGCGAAATTCTGCTAAAATTAGTTCGTCGAGAGGGAGAAACTCGAAAATGAACGGTGAGGTATTCGATTATCATCCGATGTTTCCGACTGGCGAAGACGGAACGTCATACAAAAAACTAACCGACCAACATGTCCGTATGGCCGAGTTCGATGGGAAACCGGTTCTAAAGGTGGAGTCGGAAGCACTATCGATGCTCGCGAAGCAGGCCTTTGTCGATGTGAGCCACCTGTTGCGATCCGCCCATTTGGAGCAACTGGCCAAAATACTCGACGATCCCGAGGCCTCCGATAACGACCGCTATGTAGCCTACGACCTTCTGAAAAACGCCAACATAGCCGCCGGCGGGATTCTGCCTATGTGCCAGGACACCGGTACTGCCATCGTTATGGGTAAAAAGGGCCAAAATGTCTGGACCGGCGGCGGCGACGAGGAGGCGTTGAGCCGCGGAATATTCGAGACCTATCAGGAACGAAATCTCCGCTACAGCCAGGTCTCGCCTTTGTCCATGTATGAAGAGACGAACACAAAAACCAATCTCCCGGCGCAAATAGAAATCTATGCGGATGATGGCGAGACATATAAGTTCCTTTTCATCGCCAAGGGCGGCGGCTCGGCCAACAAGTCTTTTTTGTTTCAAGGTACGCCTTCACTACTCACACCGGACCGGTTGATTGAGTTTCTCGATGAAAAAATCCGCACCCTCGGTACCGCCGCCTGCCCGCCCTATCACCTCGCCATTGCCATAGGTGGCACCTCCGCAGAACTCAATCTAAAAGCGGTCAAACTCGCGAGTTGCAAATATCTCGACGCCCTGCCAACACAAGGCGGGAACAGGGGCAACGCTTATCGCGATCTCGAAATGGAAGACGAAATTCAAAAAATGACCCAACAAATGGGTATAGGGGCGCAATTCGGCGGCAAATATTTTTGCCACGACGTACGTGTGATACGTCTACCGCGCCATGGGGCCAGCCTGCCGATCGGGCTCGGCGTGTCCTGTTCCGCGGACCGGCAGATCCTTGGCAAAATTACCGCCGATGGCGTATTTCTCGAACAATTGGAGACCAATCCGGCGCGATATCTGCCCGATATCTCCGATGACGAGCTCTCGGGAGAAGTGGTCGAAATCGATTTGAACCAACCGATGGAGACCATTCTAAGCACACTTACTAATTTTCCGGTAAAAACGCGCTTGTCGCTAACCGGAACCATTATCGTCGCACGCGATTCCGCCCATAACCGGCTCCGTTCGCAATTGGAGGCCTCTGGCGAGTTACCTCAATATTTCAAAGATCATCCGATTTATTATGCCGGGCCCGCAAAAACACCAACCGGCTACGCGTCCGGTTCCTTCGGGCCGACGACAGCCGGGCGCATGGATGGTTTTGTCGATCAATTTCAAGCTGCTGGCGGCTCAATGGTCATGCTTGCGAAGGGAAACCGCTCCAATACAGTCATAGAAGCTTGTAAAAAACATGGCGGCTTTTATCTGGGTTCCATTGGGGGACCGGCGGCACGTTTGGCGCTCGACTGCATTAAGAAAGTCGAATGTATCGAATTCGAAGACCTGGGCATGGAGGCGATTTGGCGCATCGAAGTGGAGAAATTCCCCGCATTCATCGTGACCGACGACAAAGGTAACGATTTTTTCGATCAATTATAATCGCACATATTATTTGAGAGCTAATCGCTAAGGGCAGTACCGCGATAGGTTTCAAATGCCGCTACCGCTTCGGGCACCAATTCCTCGGGTGCCCCACATTCAAGCAAGGCATCTCCAAGATAGCCTAGCCAGGTATCGAAATGTATGTCGGTGGCGCTTTCAGGAACGCCCAATATGGCCTGACGCACAGAGACGCCACTGCTGGCGCTTCGGTCCGGCCCACCCAAACTCATGGCGATTAGGTTCGCGGTACCATCATACTGGCGCACCATATCAAGGGCCGAATAGAAACCCGCGAGCTCTTTATCCCGCCAGATTTGATCGTAGAGCCGCTCAACCGCTTGAGTAATTGTCTCGTCACCGCCAATCCGCTCGCATAGAGGTGCGGAAGAGTGAACTTTTTTAGCTGGTGGCGATGGCGGCGCGGCGGGTTTGTCGCTGGGAGCGGGATCTTCTTCCGACGCTGCCTCACCTGCAGGCTCTTCATCGGATCCATCGGCACTTTCCAACGGACCGCTCTCGGAAGATTCTTGTGCCTCTTCTTCGGCGTCGGACGAATCGTCTTTGTCATCGGCCGATTTGTCCGCCGCCTCCTCGTCAGGAAGCTCATCCTCCGATTCTTCCTTTCCCACAGATGGCGGAATCAGGAAATCAAGCCGTACTGCGCCATGCGGGTCGCTTGGCGACGGACGAGCGGCGGTCTCTTGTGCAATCGGCGACGCCGCCGGTTCGACTTCGGCCTCGGGTGCGTCTTGCGGGACCGGCGCTTGTGTTCCTTCTTCTTCGATTTCAACGGAACCAACGTCGACCGTCTCACGTTGATCGTTTTCCTCGGCTAATTCGGATTCCTGGCTGATTTCGTCAACGCCAAAATCATCGTCTACCTCGGCACTTTGTGTGGGTTCGACTACTTCAACTTCGGCATTTGGCGCTGCGCCTTGGGAAATCTCACCTATTTCGCCATCGTCATCGGCCAGCTCCGCATATTCCTTGCCGCCCGCATCTATATCAATCACACATCCCAAATCCTCGTCTTCGAAAGGCGCCGCATCCGCCATCAAAGTATGTGCGATATCTGTTTCGATTTCCTGTTCGGCGCTCGTAATAAGCGCCACCGTATCCGGATCGAGCAGACGCGCCACATCCAGAACCAAAATTTGATCGTCCGTAAGGCGACATACGCCTTTCGCGTACTTGGCTAGCGCATCATCCATGTTAGGCGGGACCGGCACCAACTCCGGGGCTGCCAAAGAGCCAAAATCATCGATTTCATCCACCAACAAAGCATAAAGTTCGCCCCGGTCTTCGGCCGTGACCGCCAGCCGGTGAGTAGGGTCCGAGAGGTCGGGCAAATCAAGGATGTCCTGCAAATTCAAAACGGCGATCGGACGTCCTCGCAAATTCATCATGCCACTGATCGGAGACGGCGCCAAAGGCACTGGCGTCAACACCTTGGCCTCCACAATTCCCTTGATATCGAGAACCGGAAAGCCAAATAGCTGACCGCCGATGCGGACTGTCACCAATTGTCCCGCACTCGCCAGAGCCGGCAAAGACTCTTCATGGGTCACGATGTCGTTCACAAGCTATTGCCTTTCGACGATATATTTTGGCGCTTGCCTTATTTTTTCGCGCCTTACTATATCGTAATTTCCAAAGTTGTGTCGTCACCCCAGGGGCAAATTTCGAGTCCCGCGTGATCTACCGGGCAAGGAGAATCCGGTGCAACATAGCGACCACATCATCATCGATGGTCCTACATCGGCCGATCGCACCCTAATTTTGGCCCACGGTGCGGGAAGCGGCAAGGATCATGCCTTTTTGCAATATTTCGCCGAAAATCTGGCGTCGCGCGGAATTCGCGTCGTTCGCTTCGATTTCCCCTACATGATCAAGGCTCGCGCAGCCGGCAAACGTCGGCCGCCGGACCGGCAGCCTGTGTTGATTCAAGCATGGCAAGAGATAATCGATCAATTTAAGGGCAAAAATCTAATCATCGGCGGTAAATCCCTAGGCGGCCGGATCGCGAGCATGATCGCCGATGGAACAGGTGTCGACGGTCTTGTGTGCCTCGGCTATCCGTTTCATGCGCCAGGTAAGCCCGATAAGCCACGCATTGAGCATCTCGGCGATCTCAGGACTCCGACGCTAATCTGCCAAGGAACCCGTGATCCGTTCGGGCGCGAAGACGAAGTGCAGGCTTACCCTCTCTCTAAGAACATAAAGTTTCAATGGCTTGAAGATGGTGAACACAGTTTCAAGCCCCGTAAATCCTCGGGCCTGACGGTAGCCAAAAATCTCGAAACCGCCGCCAGAGCGATCGAAATTTTCGCGGATTCGCTGGCTTAACGACCCAGAACACAAACGCACGATCGTTCAACAATACGTGAAGCGCCATTGCCATTAGGCACATGATGGAGTGTGCTGATGGATCAACCGGGCTCTTGCAACGCGGAGGACAACA
>DLVK01000573.1:0-2846 GCA_003444235.1 Rhodospirillaceae bacterium | reverse complement strand
CCGTGGCTTTCGCCGAACGGGCCTTCGGGTTCGAGATACTCGGTATCGATTTCTCCTTCGATCACCAATTCGGCTTCCGCAGGGATGTGCAGATCGACCGAGTGGGCCTGCACTTTTCGGATCGGCGCGCCGACAAGTCCCCCAGCGACGGCGAGTTCATCCAAGTCCACCTGCAATTTCTGCGGGGACATGAAATTGACCGCCGGCGGAACGCCGATCACCAACGCCATTGGCATCGGTTCGCCACGTTTTTGGTATTTCTGCCAATGGAGAAACCCGCCAGCCCCCCCAGGGCGGGCCACCATTCGTACGGCAAGTCGGTTCGACGCTTTCAGGCCGACGCGATAGGTACCCATATTTTGGATACCGCTCTCCGGGTCACGCGTGATGCAATTAGTATTGGTGAAATAGGGCGCGCAATCGAACCCGGGTGTGGAAATCGGTATGGGGAGTGCGTCGACGCTTTTGCCGTCGCCGACAAGGTCATCACCTTCGATGATTACGTCCTGGCACGGCGCGGTATCGACTAAAACCGGGTCGATCGGGTTGGAGATGGCGCGGGTCCAATTGTCACCGATATCTTCGACCGGGCAGCCCATGCCAATAGAATAGATTTCCGCATTCGCGGCGAGTGCGCCGATTACCACGGGCATATCGTAGCTTCGACCCTTGGCATCGGTGATGTTTTTGAACAGAAAGGCCTTTCGGTCCTTTTCCGCGATGCCACCGGTGAACTGCCATCGCACGAGCGGGTGCATCTCGGTATCTTTGTTGACCGGTTTTTCGATCGTGATCAACAACCCCGCCTTTTCAAGCGTCGCGATATGATCGTGCAAGTCCGGATAGCCGCGCTCGGCCATGCAATGCTCTCCCTGGAGTGTCGCCTTGGGGCGATCTCTTGTGACTGGCTAAATTGTCATAGGGTTTGGGGCGATGGCAAGCGGGTGAGGGGTGCAACTCGAGTGCTACAGTATTTACGCTAAGTCTTTGATTCTAAGATTTGCTCATCCCGACCTGCCAACTAAAGCAAACCGCTATTTTGCTTCCTGGTCGACGCCCAATATGGGATCGCCTTCGATCGAGGTCGACGGTTTGCCGTCGATGCCGACCGGCACATCGCCAACCAGCGTGGTCCGCCAAAACTGACGTTCGAAGTCGGATTCCAAAATATCGCGTGGCGCGAGATGGCAGACCGAACGGTTGTCCCAAAAGGCGACGCTGCCGGGTTCCCACTTAAAGCGGACAGTGAACTTGGGTTGGATAATGTGTTCCCATAAAATTTCCAGCAATCCACGGCTTTCCGCAGGCGTCAGGCCGACAATCGATTTGAGGTGCGCCGGCCCCACATAAAGCGCGCGTTCTCCGGTTTCCGGATGCACACGCACCAACGGATGCTCCGAGATCAATGTACGCTTCCGGATCATCTCCTGATAATTTTCCGATTGTTTGATTTGTTCTTGCGGCTGGTTTTTGTAGGTACCGCGCAATCCGTTCACGAACTCTTTCATAGCCGGCGATAGCGCGTCGTAAGCCGCCATCAGGCTGGTGAATTGCGTGTCGCCACCGTAAGGAGGCACGGTGTCACCGCGCAAAATAGTGGCCATCGGCGGATTGATCGCGGCCGTGATGTCCGAATGCCAGCCGGTCCATGGGCGGTGTAGCACTTGCTCGAAGTGTTGGTTGGCGGTGCGGTGTTTGGCGATCGAATAAATCTCCGGATATTCGCCGTCGCTACCATAAACCGCATGGCCTGGCGTTAGTTCCCCAAAATTACGCGAAAAGGCGATGTGTTGAGCGTGAGTCATCGTTTGGTCACGGAAGAAAACGACACGCCATTTCAATAAAGCGCCCCGAATATCGCGTACCTGTTCGTCCGGTAAGGGCTGTGTCAGGTCGACCCCACCGATCTCGGCGCCGATATAAATGGAAAGCGGTGTGACCTCGATTGAATCGAATGAGGTGTCCAAATCGTTTTTCAGTACAGGCGAAGACACTCGGTTGTCCTTTCCTATCGCGCTTTTGGCTTAGCCTAGCGCAGAAAATGCGGCGGAAACAGTGCTTCCGATAGTGGGGGCGTCAACGTTAGCCGAGTGCATCAGACTTCACGATATGTTGTTGTCAGCGTGTAGAAATTTTCACGAGGCTGCCCTTAAACTTAGACGGTTTCCTACCATATTACTTCTGTAGCTGGAGCTTGCTCCCGCCATTTCTCAAACGAGGGAGATTTTATAATGAAGGGATTTTCAGAAGATATCGAGAAATTGACCGAGGAAAACGCCAATTTCAGAAAGGTGCTGTACACCGGTCAAAATCTTCAGCTGGTTTTAATGTCGCTGGAGCCTGGCGAGGAGATCGGTGCAGAAGTTCACGACGACCATGATCAATTTTTCCGCTTCGAGACGGGAACGGGTGAAGTCCTCATCGACGAAGTTACCTACCAGGTAAAAGCGGATTTTGGGGTCGTCGTGCCGGCAGGTGCCAACCACAATGTCGTTAACACCGGTACCGAACCGCTTCGCTTGTATACGATCTACGGACCTCCCGAGCATCCGGAAGGAACCATCCATAAAGACAAGGCGGAAGCGGACGCGCATCACGAGCATTTCGATGGTCGGACGACCGAATAGGCATCGCGTTAACTGAAGAGCTATTAAACCGGGCGATGATTTGTCGTCCGGCCTGCCTATAGCTTTCGATACATCACATAGGCGTCCACATCGCCTTGAGTCGGGTGATGAAACGCATCCGGCAGCGTGCCGACGATGTCGAAGCCGAGCTTTTGCCAAAGCACAACCGCGCCTTCGTTGGTCGAGACCACTGAATTGAACTGCATCGCGCGGTAACCG